>JAYUYU010000267.1:0-6498 GCA_043752365.1 Myxococcales bacterium
AAAATCAGCATTTCTGCGGAAGATTGGGACGGTTTTCCGAACGAGCGGCGCGCGTTGTTGCGGGAGCTTTCGGCTGCCGGCAACGTCGTCGTCCTGTCGGGCGACCTGCACTCGTTCTTCGTCGGTACGCCCTTTTTGGACGGTGATGAAGCGACGCGCGTGGTCGAACTCACGACCGGAAGCGCAACCTCCAGCACTTGGCTCGACAATATTCAAGCGGATCTCACGCAGGGCAGCGCCCTTCCGATGGACGTACAGGTGCTAATTGCGCTCCTGCCCACGCTGCTCAGAGATCCGAACACGAAGCCCAACCCGCACCTGGCTTATCAAGATCTACAGAGCAACGGCTACAGTCTCGTCGAGGTCGGCCCCGACGACGTCACGATGACGCTGCAAACCATCGACAGCAAGTACGTCGCCACCGCTCCGGCGCGCTTGAAAAAGCCGCTCGACGACTTGTTCACCAGCACGCGCTTTCGTACTCGCGCCGGCAGCGCCGACTTGGAGCAGCAAATTGACGGAAACTACCTGACCTGGAGCCGCCAGGACTTGGCGTTCAAGTGACGGACGGGCCGCTCTCGGAAGGCGCCGTTGCTGCGGCGCAGGCGGGGGACGGCTACGACGCAGATTTCGTGATCGTGGGCAGTGGTTTTGGGGGCTCGGTCAGCGCGTGGCGGTTGGTTCAAAAGGGCTACCGCGTGCTGGTGTTGGAAGCCGGGCGGCGCTGGCTAACGGGGGAATTTCCGAAGACGAACTGGCTTTTGCACAAGTTCCTGTGGCTGCCTCAGCTCGGGTTCTTGGGCATTCAGCGCATCACGTTGCTGAAGAACGTGCTCGTGCTGTCGGGCGCAGGCGTGGGTGGCGGCTCACTGGTGTACGCAAACACGCTCATCGAACCAGCTGACGGCTTCTTTCGCGATGCCGGCTGGGGCGCGCTGGATAATTGGAAGCTAGAGCTGGCGCCGCACTACGCCGAGGCGAAGCGCATGCTCGGCGCGACGCAGTCGCGTTTTCTGGGTCCTGGCGATCAAGTGCTGCGTGAGGTCGCCGAGGAGCTGGGGGTAGGGCATACGTTTCACCAGCCCGAGGTCGCGGTCTTCTTCGGAGAGCCGGGTAAAAGCGTGCCCGACCCGTTCTTCGACGGTGAGGGGCCAGAGCGAGTCGGCTGTACCTACTGCGGCGGGTGCATGGTCGGTTGCAACGTCGGCGCGAAGAACACGCTCGACAAAAACTACCTCTATTTGGCCGAAAAAGCTGGAGCGGTGGTGCAACCGCTCACGACCGTTACCGGCATCGCGCCACACCCCGACGGCGGCTACGCGGTCATGACGCGGCACACCGGACCGTTCGGACGGCGCGGCCGCGAGCTGCGAGCCCGCAAGGTGGTGTTGGCGGCTGGCGTGCTCGGCACCGTGCCGTTGTTGCTCGACTGCAAGCGGCGTGGGCTATTACCGGCGCTGAGCGAGCGGCTCGGACAGTACGTGCGTACTAACTCCGAAGCTATCGTGGGCGCGTTGTCGCGGCGCGCGGACGCCAGCAATTCGCGCGGCATCGCCATCACCAGCGGCTTTTACCCGGAACCCCACACGCACGTCGAAATTGTCCGCTACGGAGAGGGCCAGGACGCCATGGGCCGCCTCGGCACGCTGATGGTCGACGGCCAAGGCGGCCGGGGCCGGCGCTTGGCGCGCTTTTTGGGCGAAGTCGTCAAGCACCCGCTCGATTTTCTACGTTCGCAGAAGCCATGGGGCTGGGCCAAAAGCACGGTCATTCTGCTGGTCATGCAGTCGGTCGATAATCACCTGCGCGTGAAGCTCGAGCGTTCGTGGTGGTGGCCGTTTTCTAGGCGCTTGGTCAGCGAGCTGCCCGGCGGGCAAATCAAGCCGCCGACCTACATACCCGCGGCCAACCTGGTAGCGCGCAAAATCGCCGAGAAAACCGACGGCGTCGCGCTCGGTTCCTTTAACGAGGCGCTTTTGGACACGCCCACGACGGCGCACATTTTGGGTGGCTGCTGCATGGGGAAGAGCGCCGCCGATGGCGTTATCGGTCCCGATCACCAAGTGTTCAACTACCCCGGGCTGTACGTGTGCGACGGCTCGGCCATCTCCGCCAACCTCGGCGTCAACCCGTCGCTCACCATCGCTGCGCTCACCGAGCTTGCCATGAGCAAAATCCGCGCAAACCGCTGAGCCGCGCGGACCGTCAGTTCACCGCTAGCGCGACCTCGAAGGCGGAGAGCTTGCCGCGGCGGGGGGCATGGAGGGCGTCCATCAGCGCGACTATTTCGGCGAAGGGCAGGTCGTTGGGGACGTGCAAGACGGCGCGATCGAGTTGCCGATCGCTCGCGGCTCGGTGCACGCCTCGGGCTTGCCATTCCTTGGTGATGGCGTCGCTGAGCGCGGGAAAGCGTGGCTCGCCGCCTACGCTGACCTCCGTGCGCGGCACGTGCTGGGTCTCGAGCACGGTGGCCCCGCGTTGCCAGCGCAAATCGAAGCCTTTGGCGGAGGCCAGCAGGTGCAGCTCCTTCCGGGGCTCAAGCGGCAAGCCGAGCAGCTCGTCAGCAGCTCTTCCGGTTGCCTCCAGCCGCGCGGCCTGCGTCCAGACAGCAGTAATGATCAAAAAGGCGATGAGGCAGACCATGAAATCGATGAACGGCACGAGCGGCAACGAGTGATCCAACGTGCGCCTACCCGACCTACGCTCGCCCACTGAAATACCAGCCATGCCCGGTACGACAAGCGCGGGCCCTGGACCTTGGGCCAGCTCGGCTGATCCTGCGGGAACGGACGTTTTGCTTGTCGTCGCAGCGGGGCTACGCCTAAACCCCAAGACCGATGAAGCTGAAGCGACATGTCGTGATCATCGGCGGCGGTTTTGGCGGCCTCTCGGTGGCGCGAGGCCTGGCTCGTCAGCCCGTACGGATCACGCTGGTCGATCGCTCCAACCATCACCTGTTTCAACCGCTGCTGTACCAGGTCGCCATGGCCGGGCTCTCGCCGGGGGAAATTGCAGTGCCTATTCGCTCGGTGCTCAGCCGACAAGGCAACGTGCGGGTGCTGTTGGCCGAGGTCACGAACGTCGACTTGGCGAAGAGGCGCGTCGAGACGCGCGAGATGTTGCCGCTCGACTACGACTACCTGGTGGTCGCGACGGGCGCCGAAAATAGCTATTTTGGTCACGACGACTGGGCCCGCGTCGCGCCCGGCTTGAAAAATCTGGACGACGCCGTCGAGGTTCGACGGCGTGTGCTGTTCGCCTTCGAGGCGGCCGAACGTGAGCCGGATCCGACCGTGCAGCGCCAGCACCTTACCTTCGTCGTGATCGGCGGAGGCCCGACCGGGGTAGAGCTGGCCGGCGCCATCGCCGAGCTGGCAACGTTCGTGCTGGCGCGCGATTTCCGCGCGATTCACCCGGACGCGACGCGCGTCGTGCTCGTGGAGGGCAGCGACCGAATCCTCTCGGGCTTCGATGCCAAGCTGTCTGCTTTGGCGGCCAAGAGCCTCGCTGACATGGGCGTCGAAGTCCGCGTGGGCCTGCGCGTAACCGCGATGGATGAGGGCGGGGTGAGCTGCGGCAACGAGCGCATCGCCGCCTCGACGGTGCTGTGGGCGGCCGGCGTACGTGGCTCGGGCTTGAGCCAAAAGATTGGGCTGGTGGTCGACCGGCAGGGACGCGCCGTGGTCGCGGAAGACTGTTCCATCCAGGACCACCCAGAAGTGTTCGTAATCGGCGACGCTGCGGCCTTCATTCCGAGTGGCGCGCAGCAGGGTTTGCCGGGCGTGAGCCCAGTCGCGATGCAGCAGGGCCGCTTCGTGGCGCGGCAAATCGGCCGCAGTTTGGTGGGCGCTGCGCGGCAGCGCTTTCACTACGTGGATAAGGGTTCCATGGCGACCATTGGGCGGAGCCGCGCGGTCGCTCAGATTGGCAAGCTGCAGCTGAGCGGATTTCTCGCCTGGCTGAGCTGGCTGGTGGTGCACATCTTTTACTTGATCGATTTCCGCAATCGCCTGGTGGTGCTTCTGGATTGGGCGTGGGCCTACTTTGCGTACCGGCGCGGTTCGCGCCTGATTACCGGTCGCCGTCTGCAGGCGGGCGCGGCTCGGGGGCCCCGCGATTCAGGGGACGCGGGCGCGGGTTAACTTGTTGATCGCGTAGAGCGCCAGGACGGCTAGCGTCGTCAAAACGGCCGCCAAACCGCCAGCCTGGGCGTCTTGTCCCGATTGAATGGCGTCGTAAATGGCAAGCGACGCTGTTTGAGTCTTGCCCGGAATGTTACCCGCGACCATCAAGGTCACGCCGAAGTCGCCCAGGGAGCGCGCGAAGCCGAGCGTTAGCCCCGCCAAAATGCCGCGCGACGCTAGCGGCAAGAGCACGCGTCGAAACACTCGCAGCGGTGGCGCACCCAAAGTCGCCGCAGCTTCGGCGAAGCGCGGCTCGAGCGAGTCCAAGGCGGCGCGAGCCGAGCGTGCCACGAAAGGCAGCGCCGCTAGCGCGGCGGCGCAGGTCGCACCCGTGCGCGTGAAGACGATGGTCGACCCCGTCGCGGCCTCGTAGGCCCGCCCCAGCGGACCCTCGCGCCCCAGCAAGATCAGAAGGTAGTAGCCCAGCACCGTGGGCGGCAGCACTAAGGGCGCATTCAGCACAGCGTCCAGCAGCTGGGCGCCCGGAAAGCGGCGTTGGGACAACAAGCCTGCCAAAGCGACGCCCAGCACGCCCGCGAGCAGCGTGGCGCAAATCGACACCTGAAAGGAGAGCAGGAGGGGTCCGAGCAAGCCGGGGTGAGTTTCGCACGAAAGCGCCGCGGCGCTGGCCTTCAGCTAGCCGGAAAGCGCACGCGCAGCGTGGTGCCTTGCCCGGGCTTGCTCGAAAGGGCGACGACACCGCCCAGACCGCGCGCAGCCTCACGCAGGGCGCTCATGCCGATGCCGCGCCCCGAAAGCTCGGTGGCCTCGCTGCTGGTCGTGAAGCCCTCGTTGAACAAGGCCTCGGTCAGCTGGGCCTCCGTGGCGTGAGGTAGCCCGAGCGCCTGCGCCTTGGCGCGGACCTTGTCCCAGTCGATGCCACGACCGTCGTCGACGAGCTCGACCGTGATGGATTGGGCGTCGCCACGCACCGCGATGGTAAGCTTGCCGTCAGGCGGCTTGCCGGTCGCGGCGCGCTCGGCTGCAGTTTCGATGCCGTGGTCGAGGGCATTGCGGATGGGGTGAACGAAGGCTGCCCAGAAGCCGGCCCAACGCGGACGGTCGAAGCGCACGTCGCCCTGCGCGTTCACCTCGATACCCAGCGAGCCTTTGCCCATGCGGGCCGCCAAGCTGCGAGCTTGGTCGCCGATGCGGCGCAGGCGAACCGGAGCGCGCTCGAGCTTGAGCCGCGCCAGCATGGCCGACAGCTGGGGGCCCGGCGCGCCGGTCTTGGCCGCTTTCATCAACGCTTCCAGCTCGGATAGCGCGACCTCGACGACCGGCTCCGCGTCGGTGCCCAACAGCCGCCCCATACGCACCGAAAAGGCGCGCCAAGCTTGCGCTAGCTCAGCTAGCTCCTCGGACGAGGGCAAGCCGGTGCCACCCACCATCTGTGTCTCCAGCCGATGCGCCGCGCTTGCGACGGACGTCACGCCGTAGGTGAGGGCGTTGCCCTTCAACGTGTGAAGCGCGCGCAGCAGGCTTTGCCGGTCGCGGTCGGCGCCAGTCAGCGCATGATTGACCAGGCCCTCGCACTCTTGAAAGAACTCGATCGTACCGCCGCGATCGCGCATCAAATGCTCGAACGTGCTGATCAGCTCCCGCTGCTCGGCGTCGCGCGTCAAGCGCTCCATTTCGGCGGTCACGTCGGAGACGACCAGCAGCACGCCTGCTAGCCGCTCGCCGTCCTGCAGGGCCTTGTAGCTCAGCTGGTAGTGGCGGTCGTTGACGTGAATGCGACGCGGCATTTGATCGAGCGCGACTTCGGTCGGAAAAAATCCGTCCGTAACTTGCTCCCATCCGCGCTCCAGCCACGGGCGCAGCGTCTCGTCGCCCTGCGCCAGCCGCTCGGCCATGCTGTCTCCGCTATGGCCTGCGCCGAACCAGGCTTCGAAAGCGCGAGAGCTCTCGCCGCTCAATTTCCCGCTTGGCTCGACGGTCGCGAGCCCTTGCTCGACGTTGTCGAGCACCAGCCGCATGGCCTGGTTGCGCTGCGACAGCTCGGCGGTCCGTTCGGCGACCAAGCGCTCCAAGTTGCCCCGGTGTTGAGACAGCTCGTCGTCGCGACCTTGAATGCCGGCGAGCATGTCGTTGAAGGCGTCGGTCAGGCGGCCCAGCTCGTCATCGCTGGTTTTCACCGCCCGTACCTTGAAGTCCTTGTCCACGCGCACGCGCTCGGCGGCCTGGGCCAGGTTGCGCACCGAGCGCGACACGCCCAGCGCAACCCAGCCCGCCAAAAGCGCGGAGATGACGATCACGCTGCCGCCGAGGGAGTACGAAATGCGCACGGCTTGCTGGGCGGCGGCGACCTTGG
>JAYUYU010000268.1:0-15454 GCA_043752365.1 Myxococcales bacterium
TGCTGGGCGTGAGCTTGAACGACGTCGAAAGCGCCAAGCTCTAGCTCGAAATGACGGCCATGGTTCGTGTTAGGTTTGGAGCGATGCCCAGGTCGAGAACCCTGCTTGCGGGTGCAGTTTCGCTGTTCGTGGCCTCGTGGACGTTCGTCGTCGGCGCACAGACGGACGGCGCACCTTTGCCGGAACCGGTCGAGCCTCCCGCAGCGCCCACGCCTGAGCCTCCAGCCGCAACGCCGGCGCCCGCTGAGCCACCCGCGACTCCGCCCGCGCCCACGCCGCCAACTGCAACCGAGCCCCCCGCGGCGCCACCGCCCGCAGCGCCGCCGCTTACCGCGCCGCCCGCGTCGGCCGCGTTTCCCCTGCCGCCCGAGCAACCCTCGAAGGGCAAGGCACCTGCACGGCCTGCGTCTACGCCGACGCCTGCCAGCGTCGACGCACCTCCACCACCTCAGCCTTCCACTGAACAAGCCCCGCCGAAGAAGCCCAGCGACGGCTTGTTCGAAGCCAGGCCCGGCGCCACCAACCACCCGCACCATGACGAAGACAAAAAGGAAAGCGCTGACCAATTCAAGATCGGTCCTGTAGCGGGCCTGGGTATTCCGAGCATTTTCAGCTTCGGTGGCACGCTGAAGCTCACTCGTTACCTAGGCGCGGGCGTCAACATTGGGCTGATTCCCAAAGTGCAGCTGAGTTTCTACGGCGACGCGACGCTGTCGTACCAGCACTACGACATTTACGGCCGGTTGTACCCGTTCGGTGGCGGCTTCTTTTTGAGCGGCGGCGCGGGTTACGCCACGGTCGACGGCACGCTCTCCAACTCGAAAACCGTGGCGGCCGACGGCTTCAGCGGCACCGTGAACTACGACGCCAAAGGCTCGGTGCGCACGCTGATGCTGACCGCGCTCATCGGCTACTTTTACACCACCAGCATCGGCTTCAGCTTCGGCGTCGACGCGGGCGCCCAAATCCCCATCGCCCCAAGCCAGATTTCAAACTCCAGCAGCTACAAAGTCATGACCTCCGTTCAGGGTCCCACCGGCTCCGCGGCTCAAGCCAAAGCCGAAGAACAAGCCGTCCCCCTCATCACGAAAACCGATGCCTCGGTTCGCGACACCTTGGAAAGAATCGGCCGCACCACGCTCCCCACCCTCAACCTGCGCATCGGTTGGATTCTGTAGTGGGCACCGCCCAACCGCTATCAACCTCGCGCCCGGCGGGCTAGACCAGCCAGGCGCGATGCTATTTGGCCACAGCGCCGAAACGCCACCTGGGAAGCTTGGTACGACCGGGTCCCGCGCCGAACTGCCCTTTCGGCACTAGCGCTGCGGATTTCGCACTTTGGTGAGCATGAGTTTGACGCAGTGCCCGCTGAATAGCACCGTTCGTGCTTGTCACAGAGCCTGCCCCCGCCTCCGTCCGCTGGTCCCTCGAACAAGGGCCTGCCCAACCCACCCCAACGTCCATCATGGATGATGATGGGCGCGGTGCTGGCGGCCCTCTTGGGCATGTGGGTTTGGCAAACACGAGCGGCGCGTGCTCAAGCGCCGAACATCGGTTACTCCAACTTTTTCACGTTGGCCGAGGAAGGCAAGGTGAAGAGCGTCGTCATCACCGGGCAAAGTATCGAAGGCGAGCTAACGTCGAAGCAGCAGGTCGCCGGGCAAACGCTGCTAAAATTTCGCACGCTGAGCCCGAGCGAAGACGCCGCGCTCCTGCCGCTGTTGCGACAGAAGCAGGTCGAACTGCAGGTGACCAGCGAGGAGCCGCCGCTGGCTGTCAGCTTGCTGCTGAATATCTTGCCGCTCTTGCTGATTGTCGGCGGCCTGGCATGGATGTCGAGTCGCACTCAAAAAATGATGTCGGGCGGCGGCCCACTGGGCGGGTTTTTGAAGGGGCGCAACCGCAAGTTCGAAGTCGATGCGCAACCAAACGTGACCTTGGCGGACGTCGCGGGGCTCAAGGGCGTAAAGGCCGACCTGCAAGAGGTCGTAGGCTTTCTGAAAGAGCCTGAGCGCTTTCGTCGCCTAGGCGGGCGTGTACCGCGTGGTGTGCTGTTGATTGGCCCACCCGGCACCGGCAAGACGCTCTTGGCGCGCGCCGTCGCCGGTGAGTCGGGTGTACCGTTCTATTCAATCAGCGCCTCCGAGTTCATCGAGATGTTCGTCGGCGTGGGTGCGGCGCGTGTTCGTGAGCTGTTTCAAGACGCCAAAAAGAACGCGCCGTCGATCATTTTCATCGACGAAATCGACGCAGTCGGCCGTGCACGCGGCGCTGGCCTGGGCGGCGGCAACGACGAGCGCGAGCAGACGTTGAATCAGCTTTTGTCGGAAATGGACGGCTTCAGCCGCAATGATTTGACGATCGTGATGGCGGCCACCAACCGCCCTGACGTGCTCGATCCGGCCCTGCTGCGCCCCGGCCGCTTCGATCGCCGCGTGGTGGTGGACCGCCCCGAGCTGGAAGCCCGACGCGCCATTCTCGCCGTGCACGTCCAGAACAAGCCGATCGCTTCCGACGTCGACTTGGACGCGTTGGCGCAAAATACGCCCGGCTTCTCGGGCGCGGATTTGGCCAACTTGACCAACGAGGCGGCGCTCAGCGCGACTCGGCGGGTCGCTGACAGCATCGAAGCCAAGGACTTTCGTGCCGCGTACGACAAGATCGTGCTGGGCGACCTGCGCGAGTCCAAGCTCGACCCGAAAGAAAAGCATCGCGTGGCGATTCACGAAGCGGGGCACGCCATCGTGACCCACGCTTCGGCTCACGCCGAGCCCCTGCATCGCATCTCGATCATTCCGCGCGGCATGGCGTTGGGCGTCACCCAGCAAACGCCCGCCAAGGACCGTCACATCATGACTCAACCAGAGCTCGAGGCGCGACTGCAGGTGCTGATGGGCGGCTATGCTGCCGAGCGCGTAGTGCTGGGCGACGTCTCGACCGGCGCCGAGAATGACTTGAAGGAAGCCACCAAGCTTGCCACGAAGATGGTCGCCAACTACGGCATGAGCAAGAAGCTGGGCGCGGTTTACTACGACCACGACGCCGAGCACCCCTTCCTGGGTCACAGCGTCGCTACCGACAGCGGCACCAGTGATGCGACCACCTTCGCCATCGAGGCCGAGGCCCGCGAAACCCTGGCGGCCGCGCTGGCCGGCGCCACAGCCACTATCGGGCAGCAGCGTGAGCGGCTGGACGCGTTGGTGACCGCTCTGCTCGAGCGCGAATCCCTCGAACAGCAGGACTTGCTGCCTATTTTGGGGCCGTCCAAAAACCCGCCGGAACCCGACCCGACTCGGGCTTCGGTGCCGCCGCCCGCCGGCTAACGCTAGGCGCCCCGCCTGGCCCCAACAGAGCAGCTCGCCGCAGGCTCGAGCTGTTCGTCAAAGCACGCTACTCGGCCCTGGCGACCACGGGATGCTCAGCTTTTCGTGCGGCGCCAGGTGCACGGGCACGAGTCGCCCCTCGCGCCAAGCGATCAGACACACGTCCGCGTCGTCGAACGAGCCGTGCTCGAGTTCCAGTGCAATCGAGGTGGGGCGCCCGCTTTCGACTGCCAACACCGTCACCACCGCGCCTTGCAGCTTGGCGCGGCCGCCGACGAAGAAGGGCCTGTCATGACCGCGAAACAAGCCTTCGAAGGTCGAGCGCAGCAGGCTGGGCTCCATCTGCATGACGAGCCTGCCCGGCCCTGTGCGTTCGACGCGATGGGTTGCGCGCGCCAGCGACAGAATACTCCACTGGCCGGTCGAGTCGGGCGCACGTACGGCACGCACAGCAGCGGCGTAGAACCCCGAAAATGGATCCGACGCGGTCAGAATGAACACTTTGGGCGGTCCCGCACCCCGCGCCCGATGCTGTTCGAAGTGAGCATCCAAGGCGACCTCTGCTTGGGCCGTGCCGGCGCCCAGCCTGCGTAAAAGCAGGCAGTTTACCTGCAAGCCCACCAGCGCCACGCCGACGTGAATCAGCAGCAGGTACGAGTAGAGTGCCCGTCGCGCGAGTGTGCCCGACGAAGAGCGAGCGCGCTGCCAGCCATGGCGCAGCAGGGTAGCAACGACCACGGACGTGCCGATGCCGGGGATCAGCAGCAGCCGCGAGCCGAGAAACGCGCCAGACGACGCGAGCAGACCGAGCAATGCCCCCGCGCCGAGCCAGACGACGCCACGCCGCTCGGTGGGTGCCAGGTTGGGCCAAAGCGAACGCAGCATCAACCCGACGCACGCCGTGAAGCCGGCCCCTAGCGCGATTCCAAGCCCTGGTAGGGTCGTCAGCGCGAGGTTCGCGGGAAAGCCGGCCAACGCTTCGCCGAGCAGCATGGCCAGGCGCCCGGGCAATGCCAGCCAGAACGCGCGGGGCGTCGAAATCGGATCCAAGTAGGCCGCGCTGCCGCCTACGCCATAGCCGAGCCATTTGAAGAGCGCGGCGTACGCTGCCACGCACAGCAGCGGTAGCGCCAGGCGCCGCACTCGCGCGCTCACGGCGACTGGAGCGCTGGCGCCGAAAGCCTCGAACGCGAGCCAGTAGCAGACAACTGACACTGCGCCCTCACCGCCCAGGAACCCGAGCCCCATGCCCAACAAGCCAAGCGGCCGCGCAAAATGCGCCTTTCGCTCGCGGTGCTCGATGAGCGCCACCAAACCCAGCAGCGCGGGCGCGCCAGACACCAACACGTGACGACTCGAAATCCACGCCAGCGACTCGGCGTGACCCGCGCTGACCGCGAACAGCAGAAAAGCGAACTGCCAAACTGGCGCCGAGCAAACCCGACGCAGAAACAGGCCCACCGCGACGAGCAACAGCGCGTACCACAGCAAACAATGCACGTGATAGCCAAGCGGTGCGCGACCGAACAGCGCGTGATCCAACGCGAACAGGCCGCTCGAAAGCGGGCGTAAGAAGCGCACCTTGAAATCGTCGGTGAGCCACCACGGGAAAGCGGCCCAGCGCGTGTGCATGAAGGTTTCGCGTTGGCCGGCCTCACCCCGCGCAAACTCGTACAACTGCCAGGTCGCCGTGGTCGCTGGTTGCTCGAGCCGGTAGATGAAGGTGTAGTCATCGGCAAGGAAGCCCACCCACAGTGAAGGCAGGCCAAGCGCCACCCCCAAGCCAACTACAGCCGCGAAAAACCAACGCTGTCGCAGCATGGACGGCACCCAGCGCATGTTCCAATCCTCGCATGGTTCGGCCCGCAAGCGTTCCAACCGGGCTGCGTCGGGAAGGTTTCGGACGCTGGTTCGGGGCGGTCCCGTCCAACCCATAGCGCTCAGCCCCGGCCGCGGTATTGTTGCGGGGCGACACCAGACGCCGCGGTCATGCAATCAAGCCAAGCGATACAGCGAGTACCGGGAAACGCGACACGGCTTTCCGGATGGGGAGCCAACCTGCGTGAGGACTGCTGGCTCACCGAACCGTCGACGCGACCACAGGTGAATGAGTGGCTCGACCGCGCCGGGACCATTGCGCGAGGTTTGGGGCGCAGCTACGGCGACGCTGCCATCAACGCCGGTGGGCAAGTGCTCGGCATGACGCGGCTGGATGCCGAGCTGGCTTTCGACGAGAGCACCGGCACCCTGACGTGCGAAGCAGGGCTCAGCCTGGCGCAGATCATCGAGCGGTTCACGCCCCGCGGCTGGTTCCCGATGATCACGCCCGGCACCAAGTTCGTCACCGTGGGCGGCTGCATCGCCAACGACGTGCACGGCAAGGCGCATCACTGCCAGGGCGCCTTCAGCAACTGCGTGGAACAAATGACGATTTTGCTCGCCAGCGGCGAGACGGTCGTCGCGAGCCGCGCCGAAAACGCCGAGTTGTTTTGGGCGACGTTCGGAGGCATGGGCCTGCTCGGGGTGGTGCTAACCGCCACTATTCGCCTGCGAAAGATCGCGACCGCGTATTTCCGCCAGAAGTCAGTACGGGTCGACAATTTGGACGGGATGCTGGCTGTGCTCGAAGAGCAAGACTTGGTGTTCCCCTACTCGGTGGCCACGCTCGACGTCTACGCGCGAGGCGCCCGCTTGGGTCGAGGCGTCGTTACGGTGGGTGACCACGCAACGCTCGACGACCTTCCGGCAAAGCTGAAAGCCAATCCGTTGCGTGGCGCGGCACGCTCCCGATTGAGCGTGCCGTTCGAGTTACCAGACTTCACGCTCAACCCTCTCAGCATGCGGTTGGTCAACGCCGTCATCCTGGGCATACAGGCGGGCGCTCGGCCGCTCGGCCATTTCGAGGGCTTCTTCTACCCTTTGGATCGGCTGGCGCACTGGAACCGGGGCTACGGGCGGCGCGGCTTCACGCAGTACCAATTCGTGGTGCCGTTCATCGACGGCGCCCGGCACGTGCGAGCCATTCTGGACGCGATTTTTTCGGCGGGCGAGCTGCCGTTCTTGAACGTGTTGAAGCGCATGGGCAAAGGCACACAGAGCCCGATTTCCTTCCCTTCCGAGGGCTACACGCTGGCGATCGATTTTCCGATTCGCAAGGACACGCGCACGCTGTTGCAGCGACTCGACGCCATGGTGGTGGAGGCCGGCGGCCGCGTCTACCTCGGCAAGGATTCGTTCCTGGACGCCGCGACGTTTCGCGCCATGTACCCCGACACCGAGCGCTGGCTCGCGACCAAGGCCAAGTTCGATCCGGACGGCGTATTCACGTCCAATCTGGGCCGCCGGCTCGGCCTCGTGCCCAACCGCCCGGCCGTTTAGGCCAGACCTGGCCCGGGCTCAGCTCGGTCTCGGCGCTGGAACGCTCGACTTTTTGCCGAAAAACACCAGCATGGGCGCGCCAAGGCACAGGGCCACGTCGGCGACGTTGAAGACTGGCCACGAGTGCAAATGCAGAAAATCGATGACGTAGCCGCGCGCGATGCGGTCCGTCAGGTTGCCGAGGCCTCCGCCAAGCACCAGCACGATGCCAAAACGCTGCCAGCTCCCGAGGTCGGCCCAGCGCCGAGCGACCACGGCCGCAAACGTCAGTAGCGCGACGGCTCCGAGCGTGACTAGCAAGACGTGACGAGTATCAGGGTCCAGCAGCTTGCCGAGTAAGCTGAACGCCGTATCGGTGTTCTCCGTGTAGTTGAGGCCAAACACGCCCGGAATGAGCTCGATGCCCTGCTTGCCCTCCAGGTGCACCTTGGCCAAGTGCTTGGTCCCGTGATCACAGCCGAATAGCCCGAGTAGGCTGGCGAACAGCACGAAGCAACGAGTGCGCGTCATCGGCGGGTTTAACCGTCGAGGCTCCCGGAGTATTCCCCTCGGCGAGCATGAGCGGGCCGAGGAGCCCTACAGTGAGGAGAATAGCTTCCAGAATGCTTCCATGGCGAGCGCGTCCTGACGGTCGTGGCCCTTGCCCTGGGTGCGGCAGGCGATGACCGGGTAGCCAGCGTCGCAACCTTGGTAGCGGGCGCACGGAGCGGGCGCCTCCATGCTCGGCGGCAGGTCGGTCTTGCAGTGATTTTGCGCCAGCACGCGCTCGAGCTCCTTGCTCGCACCCTGCGTGTCGAACGGGTTGGTAGGGTCTTTCAAATCGTGCACGGTCGCGCGCGCGAACTTGCCCTTGCAGTTCAGGGCGTTGCCGGCCCGGCCCCCCGAAAGCGTGCCAGTGGCGCGCAACTTGTCCCCGCGCGAGCACTCGAGCGTGTTGGTCATCCAACCGCCGCTGCTGTAGCCCATCGCGAAAACGCGCGAAATATCCATGCAATATTGCGCCTGCAGCGCTGCCAGCATCGCGTCGAAGAACTTGACGTCGTCGCCCTCGCCGCCGTACGTCCAACAGCCGTTGTCGGCGCCGGTACCGCGCACGACGATCGCGTCGCTGCCCGTTTCTTCTTGCATAGGGATGAAGTTGCCGGCGCCACCACAACCGTGAAAGGTGAAGACGACCGGGTAGGCGCGCGTCGGGTCGTACCCTGCCGGCAGCCACACCCACCACTGGCGGTCCTTGTTGTTGACGCTGAGCTTGGGCCTTTCCGACCAAGCTCCGATGGGTTGCGCAGCTGGCAGCCCACAACCAAGGCTGGGTAGCGCCCCGCTAGCGCCGCCGCTACCGCTGCCGCCACCCGAACCGCCGCTCGCGGCCCCCCCGACGAGTTCACTGCCCCCCGAGCCGCCGCCGCCAGTCCCCGCGTTCGTGCTCCCACCGCCGCCGCTTTGCGCCGTGCCCGACGTGCCCGCGCGGCTAGCGCCAGCCAGGCCGCCGCCACCGCTGGTGATTCCACTGCCCACCGCTCCGCCGTTGCCACCTACCCCAGCATCGTCGCCAGCCGGAGCTGCCTCGACGCAACCCACGGAGGCAGCCAACAGCACGAGCAGGACGAACCGCGCCTTCGAGGCGATCGTCATGTCGCGACCCTTCAGGCCAGAATTTGCGGCAAAATGCCGCCGCTGTAGCCGATTTTCTGAACGCCCATGCCAAACCCCTTCTGCATCAGGGTCAAGTGCAAGTCAGCGAGCCGAGCCTGACCCGAGAACGTGGTGCGGTAGTCCTTTTTCAGCACGTTGCCGCCGCTCGCCAACACGATCGGCAACCGGGTCAGCTCGTGACTGCTGCCCTGCATGCCCGACATGAACAGAATGATGGTCTCGTCCATCACGCTCTTGCCGTCGGCTTGGGTCGGCGTGGTAAGGCGCTCCAAAAGCGACGCGAACTTTTGCACGAACCAGTAGTTCACGGTGGCAAAGCCTTGAGTGTTGTTGTGTGAAAGCCCGTGGTAGCCAAGCTCACCCGTGGATTGAGCCGTGTCCAACTTCGTGTCGAGCTCGACGGACGTGCCGTTCGCGAAGTTGCGCTGCTTCAAGAATTCGTAGTGGTAGTCGCTGCGAGCGTCGTCCAGCATGTGGCTGATAACCCGGGTCAGGTCCGTTTCGAACGCCATCGCGATGAGATCGTTCATCAGCTCGGCATGCACGTTGCGGTTGTAACCGGTCGGGTCCGAGGCGTCGGTGCCGCGGCGTTCGCTTTGAGAAGCCGTCAGCGTTGGTCGCGTGTACGACTTCGTGGCGCCGGGCATGCTGGTGCCTTGCACCTTGATGCGCCCCTCCACGTCGCGAACCGAGGTGAGAAATTGATCCAATCGACGTCGGTCGCTGACGCTCAACTTGGTCTGCAGCGCGGTTGCGTCCTTCAGCACGTAGTCCAGCACGGAAAGGTCGCGATTTTTCCGTAACTCCGCAAGGCGCTGATTCTCGGGGTCGGTGCTGCCGCCGGGTGTCAGCTGCGTCACCAGCCTGTCGAACACCGCCTGGGGGTTCACTTCTTTGTAGAGCGGCTCCTCACTCGCCGCCCACGAGACGCTGCGGGTCAGCGAAGGGTGTCGACCGTCGGAGCTGGAGACCATGGTTGCACAGCCGAGCTGCAGCGACTTGAACGGGCGCCCGCCGCCGATGCTGTTGGCGATTATTTGATCGACGGTTGGGCCGCCGAGCAGGGGCTTCTTCTCGTCGGCCACGGTGCACGAAAACGACGGCGCGCAGTACAGCGAGTGGCTGGGGTTGGGGTTCTTGCCCAAGTTGTACAGCTCCTCTTGCCCGACGTTCGTCAGCACCTGCAGGTACTGCTTGTAGGCCGCAAGCGGCTCGAGCAACGCCGACAGCGACCAAGCGCTTCCGGCACCCTCACCCTTGGGGTCCCAGAACGGGGCGGTGCCGCACGGGAAGTAGAAGAGCAAATAGCGCTTGGTCGGGCTGGCAGCTTGCGCTTGCGCTTGCGCTTGCGCCGGGGGGTGTGCGAGCGACTCCAACCACGGCAGGGCCAAGCCCACGCCCAGACCACGCAAGACGTTGCGTCGTGAAACCGAGGGTAAACGGCTCATTCTGATTCTCCACGGCGGTAGCGGAAAGCATCGGAAATGACGATTTCTTTCAGCAAATTCTTCAAGGTAAGGCCGCGCGCGGCCCACCTGGTTTGCAGTGTTTGCAGGGGGGCGGTGTCGAGCGTTTCGACGTCGCGTCCAAGCGCGTAGGTGTACAGCTTGCTGGCCACGCACGCGCTGAAGCGCGGATCTTGCCCGACCAGCGCGCCTAGCTCTTCTGGACCGGCAAACGGGGTACCATTCGGCATCACCCCGCTGGGAGCGATGGCGTCACCGTTGCCGTAGGTCTCGCGGTAGCGGCCCAGCGCGTCGTAACGCTCGAGCCCGAGCCCGATCGGATCGAACAGCTGGTGGCAGCTACTGCAAGCCGGATCGCTCCGGTGCCGCTCGAGACGCTCGCGGACGTTCTCCGCACCCTGCGGGCTCGTGTCGTTCGGGTCAGCACTCTTTTCCAGCTCCGCGACCATGGGTGGCGGGGGTGGCGGCGCATCGCACAGCAGCTCGGCCAAGACCCAAGCGCCGCGATCGGTCGGAGACGTGCGGCTCGGCACCGAGGTGTGGGTGAGGAAGCTGGCCAGGCCGAAGTAGCCGCTACGCTGATCGGTCGTGACCGCGACGCGCGTCAGCTTCTCACCCGTCCCAGGCGCGGGCATCCCGTAGTGCTGCGCCAACGCGTCGTTCACGTAGTTGAAGTCCGCGGTAAACCAGTCCGACAACGGGCGGTCTTGGTTCAAAAACTCCTGGAACCACAACTGCCCTTCGGCGATCATCGCGTCGGCGAGCTGGGTCGTGTAAGTCGGAAAGACGGTCGGCGTGACGCTGTGGGTGAACAGCGAGCGAAGATCGAGCCATTGCCCAGCAAAGCTCTCGACGAACGCGCTCGCCTTGCTATCCGCGAGCAAGCGGTCCACGACGGCTTCTAGAGCCGCGGGTTGCGCGAGCTTGCCCGCCTTGGCGTCGTCGAACAACGCCGCGTCCGGCATCGAGCTCCAATGCAAGTACGAGAGCCGCGCTGCCAGCTCATAGCCCGAGAGCTGATGCGGGGTCGTGGAGCTCGGGCTAGCGTCGTACTCGACCCGATACAGGAAGTTTGCCGAAGCGAGCATGGCGCGCAGCGCCTGCCCAACGGCCTCGCGCCCGTCGTTCGCCAGCGCCAAATCGGCGTTGTAGACGGCCATCACACGCTCCACCTCCGCCGCCTCCAGCGGACGGCGGTAGATTTGCATGCCGAAAGTCTCGATAGTGCTGCGTGCGCACGGATCGTTCGTGACCGTGGGAACACAGGGCATGAAGCGCGCGCTGCTGGCCGGGTTGGCCAGGGACTCGGCCACTAGGTCCGTGGCTGCAGCGAGGTACTTCTCGAACTGCGAGCTGTTCATGCCGAGCGCGCTGGCCGTGTTGTCGAAGTGGTTGCCTTCCTCGGCTAGAAACGCCGCCGCGGGCTGCTTGGCAGTTCCGAGCAAGTCCCTGACCGTGTTGTCGTACTCGGTGTTGTTGAGGCGGTGGACCCCCACACGCCCCGGATCCACGCCTTCAGCGATGGTGGGGCCGGCGCCACCGCCGATTGGGCCTTGCGGTGCGGTCGCGCCATCGCCCCCGCCACCCTCGAGGTTGCCAGTACAGGCCAGGCTCGAAGCCAGCAGCAGGAGCATGGCCACCGACAGCCTTTGAAGTGGAAGCTCGACGGGCATTGTCGTGAGTGCGGCAACCCTCGCGGATGGATCCGCGCCCCGAGCATTTCGTCGCCAGCTGGCCTTGGGGGCGCCGGAACGATGGAATTATCGTGAGACGGGCGCGCATTTCGCTCTCAGGCGAGAATTTTGTGGCCCTGCGGGACAGACAGCCTAGGCCTTGGGGCGCGACGCGACCAATCCGTACTCGTGAAGTCGGTACTGAATGGTACGCGCGCTGATGTCCAGCATGTCCGCCGCTTTGCTGGTCGACCCGCCAACAGCGTCCAGGGTCGCCAAAATGGCGTGTTTTTCGAGCTCGGCCATGGTTGCCCCCGGAATGCGAGGCCCGCCTTCAATCGTGACTGGCGCTGCATCGAACGGCAACGCCTCGGCCTCCACCAGCTCGGCTTCGGTGAACACCACGGCGCGCTCGATGGCGTTCTCGAGCTCGCGCACGTTGCCGGGCCAACGGTGCGCGACCAGCTTGGCCCGTGCAGCGTCGCTGAAGCCGTCGATGCGACGGTGGTTGTCGCGCCCGAACCGACGCAAAAAGTGCTCGGCAAGCAGCACGACGTCGTTGCCACGCTGGCGCAGCGGCGGCATGTCGACGTGCACGACGTTGAGCCGATAGTAGAGGTCCTCGCGGAAGCGGTGCTCGCGCACTTCTTCTGCCAAGTTTTTGTTCGTTGCGGCCACCACGCGCACGTCGATCTTGATGGTTTCGTTGCCGCCCACACGCTCAAAAGCGCGCTCTTGCAGCACGCGCAACAACTTGATCTGCGTGGTGGCCGGAATCTCGCCAATTTCGTCCAGGAACAGCGTACCGCCGTCGGCTTGTTCGAAGCGCCCGATGCGCTTCTTTTCAGCGCCGGTGAACGCGCCCTTTTCGTGCCCGAAAAGCTCGCTTTCCAGCAAGCTCTCGGCGAGAGCCGCGCAGTGCACGGAAACGAAGGGCTTGCCCATGCGAGGGCCAAGCGCGTGCAGTGCGCGCGCTACCTCGCCTTTGCCGGTGCCGCTTTCACCGGTAATCAGTACTGTTGCGCGCGCTGCCGCGACCTGCCGAACCATCTTGTACACGCGTTGCATGGCCGGGCTGGCGCCCAACAGCCCCTCGAGCCCGTCGTTGTCTCGGGCGCGCAGCTGCCGGCGCAAGTTCTCGGCTTCACTCTTCAGCTCTTCACGCTGCAGCGTTCGCTCGACGACGAGCAGCAACGCGTCGAAATCGATGGGCTTGGTCAGGTAGTCTTCGGCACCGGCCCGCATGGCAGCGATCGCCGTGGACACCTCGCCGAACGCCGTCGCAACCACCGTGGGGATATCGATGCCGCGCTCACGCAGTTGCTTCAACAACTCCATGCCGTCCATGTTCGGCATTTTGAGATCGCTGATGATGAGCGCGGGCCCCTGCTCGGTCGCCGCGGCCAGCGCTTCGACACCATCGGCCGCCAACAGGACCTCGTAGCCCTCCTGCTGCAGCAGCTTGGCGAGGCCGTCGCGGGCGGTAGCCTCGTCGTCCACGACTAGAATTTTGGCCTTGCTCATGGGACCGTTCCGGCGCTCTGCTCCAGTGGCAGCGCAATGTGAAAGCTGGTTTTGCCGGGGCGGCTGCTGACGTCGATGGTGCCGCGATGGTCACTAACGATGCGGTGCGTGATGGCGAGCCCCAGCCCCGTGCCACCTTCCTTCGTTGAATAGAAGGCGTCGAAGATTGGCGCGTCTGGTCCAGGCAGGCCCGGACCGTCGTCCTCGACGTCGATGAAGACTTGCCTCGGCCCGCGCCGACCACGCAAACGCACCGCGCGGCCGCCCGCCTCCACCGCGTTGTTCAGCAAGTTGAGCAACACCTGCGTGAGCTTGGCCGCGTCGGCCTGAAATTCCACGTCGGAACCAGGGCCGTCGCAAGTGACCTGCACGCCCGCAGCCTTGGCCGACGCTTCCACCAAGCTGCAGGCATGCTCGAGGGCCTTGCTCAGGCTCGTGGGTTTGAAATCCGGGCGCCGAGGCCGCGCGAAGTCCAAAAACTCCGTAACCAGGTTGGCCAGGCGCGTAATCTCGTCGCCGACCACATTGGTCGCTTCCAACATTTCTTGCTTGTCAGAGTCACGCACAATCGCTCGCTTCAGAAACGACACATGAAGCTGCGCGCCGTTCAGCGGATTGCGAATCTCATGCGCGAGGCCGGCCGCCAAGGTACCGACGGCTGCGAGCCGCTCGTTTTGGCGGGCGCGCTCTTCCGTGGCCTTTTCGTCCGTTACGTCGCGGCCCGTGGCTAGCAATAACGCGCCACCCGCCTGGGTGGTGGCTGCGCTCATGCTCCAAACCACGTCGCGCAATTTGCCCGCACGGGTCCGCAAGCAAGCCTCGACGACGTGGCCACGTCGGCCATCGGCGAACAGCTCTGCCAGCCCCTCGGACCCCGTGCCGCCATCGAGCCCCAGCGCCGTAGCAAAGGGCCTGCCCAGTACTTCATCGCGAGCGTAGCCCGTAACGCGCTCTGCCTCGCGATTGAACAACTGAATGCGGCCTTGCAAGTCCAGCCCCACGATCACGACGCCCGCGAGCTCGACCGCGCTCACGTAGCGCTGTTCGGCTTGGGCCAAGGCGTCGCCCAAGTTACGTTGCTCTTGCTGGGCCGCCTGCTCGATGCGCTCGACGAAGGAGTCCTTGTACGCCTCGAGCATGATCGCGAGCTCGAGATCCAAAATCCGCACGATAGCCTCGCGCGTTGGCGCGGCGTCGGCGCCTAGAACACGGTCTGCGATGCGCAGCAGCTCGACGCGAATCAGCGCCATGGCGGTGAGCATGTAGCGCTGGGGCAAGCCGATGCGCACGTGCACGCGACCGATGACCGATGTCTGCTCGTGGTAAGCCTCGTCGTAGGTGCCGCTGCAAACTCGGCTCATCCACAGCACTAGCGTGCGCTGCAGGCGTTGAATTTGCTCCTCGCCGGTGAAAACGGCGTGCGCCTCTTCGTGTTCTCGAATACGATCGTAGAACTCACGGGCGATGCGCGAAAGTTCGGGCCGCGCGACCTCGCCGAATGCGCGCAGCAGCTCGGCGTCACGCTCGTCCAGGCGCACGTAGCGCTTGATTTCCTGAAAGCGGGTTTCGCTGAGCATACGCGTCGGAACAGCCTTCTAACACCCGTCAGCGCCTGCGAGAAGGTGAGCCGACGCAGCCGTGGGTGGGGGGGCGCGGCTCGGTGAGCAGGCGCATGAGCAAGCCGTAGTCCAGCGGCTTGGTGAGGACGCTAGGCACGGCGGCGCCAAAGCTCATCGGGTCGAACAAGTTCGGGTGCCGAGTGAGCACGATCACACGCAGGCTCGGCGATTTGCCCGCAGCGAAACGCGCGACCGTCACGCCGTCGATGCTGGGCAAGCTCAGCTCGGTGATGAGAAAACCAGGCGACGGTGGCAGCTCCAAACGCGCGATCGCGCTTTTGCCATCACCGAGCACCTCGACCGGAAATCCGTCCTCCTCTAACAATTGCGCGAGCCGCTGGCTGGTCCGCAGGTCGGCATCCAGCAGCAAGACGCTGGTTAGAGCGGGGGGCACCGTGACCGACATTCGACCCATGGAGTTGCAAAGAACCGGCCAGCCACTCGATACGGAAAATTCGCGCATTCCGCAGGGCGTACGCGCCGAATTTTCGCGTGCGCGCACGCTTTGCGCGCAGCTTCGGACAAGCCCGCGGGAAAGGCCGCGGAATCGCGCCGGCACACGTCTTGCGATGCGGCGTCGCGCATGTCTACCGAAGTAGAGAATCAGCTACGACGAGTGCTTGCGGGCTACTGACGTTTTCGCCACAGGTAGCGGACTCGCGCCACTAGCAGACGCGGCTCGGGGCTCGCTTTCAGCAATTCGTCGCGGCATCGTCATCTCGCTCGGCTACAATGGCCTCGGCATTGCGCTGCAGCCTTCGGCATCTCGAGCCCTTTGGTTGCCGCGATGATCATGATGCCCCTCAGATCCATCT
>JAYUYU010000269.1:0-2473 GCA_043752365.1 Myxococcales bacterium
CTGCCTGTCACAATGAGCGCTTGCTGGGACCCAATCGTATCGTACAGGCCCTTGAGCTTGGTCTTCCATCGCCGGTCCTTGTGGATTTCGTCGAGGACGACCGGCCCCAACTCGCGTGCAGCAATTGACGCGGGGCCAGACTTTGTCCATGCACGCCGGAACGCTTCATCGTCAAAGGTGTAGTAGTTGGCCGAAGGGGCTAGCGTCTTCGCAAGTGTCGTTTTTCCCACCTGCCGCGGGCCCGAGATGAACGCGATCTTTTTCGAAGCCAAAGCGTCGTCAACGATGGCCCGAGACAAATAACGCTCGCTCACGAAAAGACCATGTTACACAACTGATAAAAAGTCACGACTTTCTATCAGTTGTGTGAGGAAAGAGGCAGCGCTCGTCATTCGCAGCAAGCAGCGTCGCCAATGCCATCTACTGCAGCGAAATGACCTGCACGCCCCAATAACCGCTCGACAGAAACAGCTTATCGTCCTGACGTGACATCGCGCTTGGCCACCAGCCACGTGTGCGCACTGTCTGTTCATAGGCCGGCGCAGCGCCCGGGTTCAGCTTGTACAAATCGATGCCTTGCGAGCCCCAGCCGGTGATCACCACGGCGCGGTCGCCTTCGACGCCAAGCAGCCAGCCCCAACCCTTTTGCGAGTCGGACACATGGTCTTCGAGCACGCGCGGATTGCGCACGTCGATCTCGTGCAGCTGCACGCTCGAGCTGTTGTTGTCGTAGGTCTGCGCCGAAAAATAGACCTTGTCGCCGCGTGGGAAGACACGACCCGTGTAGCCAGACAGCTCCGTGTAGCCTTGCAAGACCGCGCGTGAGCCGGTGAGCTTCAAGGTCATGAACCAATTGTGCGCCGTGTCGGACGACCAGCGGTAGTCGATGCTGTAGGCGATGCTCGGATCAGCTTCGGACACGCCGACGACCACACCAGGCACGTTCACTTTGGCGCCGACCTTCGGGGCCGCCCGATCGCTCAGGTCGATGCTATTGAGGTAGTAGCGCACGTAGCCGCGCTCCAAACCGTTGAGCGAGGGGAAGGTGATCCACTCGTAGCTCGACGCGTACAGCGTATTGCCAGCGACGAACATCGAGCCCCACCAACCGCGCGGATCCGACGTAATCGTCGTGGACGCGAGCGCTGGTGCATCGGCGTTCTTCAGGTCGACGACGTAGAGCGCTTGCTTCGAGTCCACGTAGCCGTCTTGGTTGTACGTGGGCAGCCAACGGCGAATTGCGATGGCATCCTCGCCCACTTGCAGCGCGTCGCTGCCGTTGTACCAGTCGTTGGGGAAGCAACCGTAGAAGCCCCAGTAGTAGCCACCCGAATCGACCTCCGGCAGCTCGATACTGCCGCGGAGCTTGGCTTTGCCACCAGACAGATCAACCACGGTGACCTTCTGCGTCCACGCGTAGCAAACCGCCGCGGCGCCCGAGCTCGGCGCTGCGAACTCTCGCTTCTCGGTGTTGCTACACGCGATCGTCTTGCGCACGTTGGTCAGCACGTAAGCCAAGTCGCCGTTTCTAAACAGGCGCGCTTGCGTGCCGTCCACCTCGAGCTCGCTGCCTGCTTCGAGCGACAGCGATTCGTCCGCGTTTGCCAAAGGCAGCACGCGCAGCGTGGAGTGCGACACGTCGTTGTCCCACCAATCGGTCGACAAGTGCGTGATGCTGGCGCCGTTAGGCACTGCGTCCACCACGTTGCGCGCGAGCGTCAGCTCCTTGACCACCTTCGGCGCCGCCCGATCGTCGTAGTTCACCACGCTGAGCGCGGTATCGCTCATTGCCAGCAGGCGTCCCTTCGAGAAAACACCGCGGCTCACCCAGCCCTTGGTCTTGGCAGCGCCCTTGGTGGCGATGCCGGTATTCGAGAACTCAATCAATTGAACGCCGTTGTTGTAGCCGCCTGATTGCCAGCTCCAACCCGAGAAGGGGAGGGCGACCAAACCTTGGGCGTCGTCCAGCGTGAAGGCCTTGAAGGTGCCGGCCGCCGGGGTCCACGCCCAGCCGCTGCCGAAGGTGCCGTCACCCGGGACCACCGTCGGATGCAGGGGGTCGGTGGCGTTGATGTAGTGCAGAGACACTTTGCTGCCGTAGTCGACGCCGTCGACGTCGCTGCCCAGCGCGAACACGAAGTCGCCGTTGGGCATGAACATCCAGACGTTGCCGGGCACGCTGGTTTCACCGGCAAAGAGCGGCGTCAGCGGGTTGCTTAGATCGAAGACCTTGATCGGCGTGCCGGTGGTGGCCCCGTAGTAGCCGTCCGATGGGGCCAGATAAAGTCGCGTGCCGGCAAAGCGCGCGGCCACGCTCCACCCGGTGGACGCGACGTTCAAGCTCGGCTTGATCACAGGCGCATCGGGGTTGGTGAAGTCGGCCGTGTGAATGGTGTAGCTGCCGTTGTTACCGCCGCAATACATGGCGCTGCACGTCACCAGGCGCGCGGTGTGCCCGTCGGCGAAGTCTAGG
>JAYUYU010000270.1:0-2466 GCA_043752365.1 Myxococcales bacterium
TCGGCTCCCCGGGCCCCGTGCTCGAGCCCTCGCTCGGCATCGTTTACGGGCTGTAAGAGGCCCTGCTCGGCTGCTTTCGTCTCCAGATCGAATCAACAAGGAGGCGGCCTACCATGGGTTTCATCTGTCAACTGCAGGCGCAGCAAGCCTGGTTCCAGCGACCACCACCGAGCCTGCAACCACTGTCGTAGACCCTTCTGTGGCTGCGAGCTGAGCTGGGCCTTCGGGCCTTCGCCTTGCCCGGTGTCTCGTCGCGAGGCCCTGATTTTCACAGGAGATCGGGAGTTTGGGAGCCGTGCGAGGGGCGCAAGTTTTGTTTTGGAGGACCAAAACAAAACTTATTTCTTTGGGAGAGCAGAAGGAGCGCGCCCTTCATGCGGGCGGCAGCGCCCCCTAATTCAAGGCTCGCACGACTCCCGATCTCCCGATCTCCCTGTTAAAAAAATCTCGAGCGTGCGGGGTGGCCAGGCTTCGCCACGAAAGCTTCTGCGATTCGAGCTGCGATTTGGCAGCCAAATACGAGGAATGGTCAGAGGGAGGCGGGGAAGTCAGCTGCCTTTGGCGGGTAACGACCTGCCAAGGTGTTTGAGCACTAGCTGTAGGTCTGCCCATACCTCGCGCTTGGCGGAGGGGGTACGCAGCAGGTACGCGGGGTGGAACGTGGGCATCACCGCGATGCGTCCTTGGTACAGCCGCCAACGCCCGCGAATGCGCGTGATGCCCTCGGCGGTGCCGAACAGGCCTTGCACGGCCGTTTTGCCCAGGGCCACGATGACCTGCGGCTCGATCAGCGACAATTGCTCGCTGAGGTAGGGCATGCAGGCGCTCATTTCCTCGGGCTCGGGCGTGCGGTTCTTGGGCGGCCGGCACTTTACGATGTTGCAGACGTAAACGTCGTCGCGCTCGATGCCCATGGCGGCGATCATTTTGTCCAGCAGTTGACCGGCGAGGCCGACGAACGGAGACCCCTGCTCGTCCTCGTCTGCCCCCGGCCCCTCGCCGACGAAGCAAAGCCCCGAGGATCCGTTACCGCGGGCGAAGACCGTCTGTTTGCGTTCCGTGTGCAGCATGCACTTGGTGCAGCTTCTGACCTCGTCGGCGAGCACAGTGAGGCGCGTTTGCCGCGCTTGGCCGGTGAGTTGTGAGGCTTGTGAATTGAGGATTGAGTGGGGCGGAGCCGCAACGGCGGCTGGCGGCGACGCGGGCGGAACAGCGCGCTTTTCAGCGCGTGCGCTTGGCGAGAACGGCGAAGCGGGAGGCGGAGGCGACTCAATCCTCAATCCTCGAGCCTCACTACTCCCCAGTCCTCGAGCCTCACTACTGGTCGGCGGCAGCGCCGACGAGCCGCAGGCTTGCTGCCACTCCGCGTGAGCGCGAAGCGCTTCGGTCAGGAAGCGGAGCTCGGACAGCGGGTCGAGCTCGCTAGCCATGCTTCAATGATGAGCGGCGAGAAACCGCTCGGCGTCGAGGGCTGCCATGCAGCCAGTGCCGGCCGCCGTGACCGCCTGACGGTAAGTGAAGTCGGCCACGTCGCCCGACGCGAACACGCCCGGAATATTGGTCCGCGTGCTGCCCGGCTCGACCTTTAAATAGCCGTTCGGGTGCATGTCCAGCTGGCCCTTGAACAGGTCGGTCATCGGCGTGTGGCCGATGGCGACGAACAGCGCGCCGACGTCGAGCGTCCTGGTGTCGCCGGACTTCAAGTCCTTCACCTTCAAACCGGTGACCTTGTCCTGCGAAACGTCGAGCACTTCAGTCACTACGTGCGAACGGAGCACGGTAATTTTCGGATTTTCCATGACGCGCTTTTCCATGGCCTTGGAAGCGCGGAACTCGTCACGGCGATGCAGCAAGGTGACGCTCTTGCACAGGCCCGCCAAGTAACTGGCTTCTTCCATGGCGGTGTCGCCGCCGCCCACCACGGCCACGTCTTGGCCGCGGAACAGCGCGCCGTCACACACCGCGCAAGCGCTGACGCCCTTGTTCTTCAGCAGGTTCTCGCTCTCGAGCCCGATGTAGTTCGCGCGGGCCCCGGTCGCGATGATGACGGTCTCGGCCAAGTGCAGGATGTTCTCGTCCTCACCCACCCAAACCTTGAAGGGGCGCTGCGAGAAATCGACCTTCTGCACGTCATGGGTGATGATTTCCGTGCCTTGGTGCTCGGCCTGCTGGCGGAAGCGCAGCATCAAGTCTTGCCCCGAAACGGAGCTGGGGAAGCCGGGGTAATTCTCCACGTCGCTCGTAAACATCAGCTGCCCACCGGGAATGAGCCCACCGGCGTTGAAGCCCTCGACACACAGCGGCTTCAAGTTGGCACGGGCAGCGTAGATGGCCGCCGTGAGGCCCGCCGGGCCGGAACCAATGATGAGGAGTTTGTGGAGGCGAGGTTCGGACATGGACGAGTGCTTCCTTACAGAGCCAAGAACCAGCGTCAATCTGGCTCACCGGCGCGTCATTCCCACTGGT
>JAYUYU010000271.1:0-6451 GCA_043752365.1 Myxococcales bacterium
AGCGCGGCGTCGATGGCTTCCACCGAAAGGTCCAATTCGGTGGCGGCTTGGGCCAGCACGCTGTCGCGCTGCAGGTATTCGCCGGGCCCCAAGGCCGCCCGCATTTGCGCCGCGTGAGTGAACACCGAGCGTCGGACGGTTTCGGGCTCGACGCCTACGGGCGTCGTGAACTCGGAGCGGGCCTCGACCAAATGCGTGAGCCCCAGCAGCAGTTTGCGCTCTTTGGCGGCGACAGGCACCGAAGCCCAGCCGGCCTCGACCTGCTCGCGGTCCTGGCCCACGCCCGCGCGCGTGACGGCCAACAGGGACTCGCTGACCTCGGTCGCGCGCGCCCGCTCCGCCGCCGAAAGCGGTGTGAGCGACAGTTTGCCCTCACGCTTTCGCGCGCGCGTCAGCTCCGGCGGCAACATCAGCCGGCTCCCGCGTAGGCCGAGTGCTCGCGGCGGCGTTCGGAGGTGCCCGACTCGTTGGTTCGCGAGGAGACCAGCTCGTACAAAATGGCGCGCTTGTCGCCTTGTCGGCGCAACACGCGCCCCAAGCGCTGCACGTGCTCCCGCACCGAGCCGCTGCCGGAAAGCACGATGGCCACGCTGGCGTCCGGCACGTCGACGCCTTCGTTCAGCACCTTCGACGTCGCGACGGCGCGGTACTCGCCCGCCGAAAAGCGCTCCAAAATTTGGCTACGTTCCTTGATTTTGGTTTGGTGGGTAATGACTGGAATCAAGAAGCGTCGCGACACTGCGTAGGCCGTGGCGTTGTCTTGCGTGAAGACCAGCGAGCGCTGGTGGCGGTGCTCGCTCAGCAAGTGCTCCAGGTATTCCAGCTTGGCGCTCGAGGCGAGCGCCAGCTCGCGCTGCCTGCGGTAGGCACGCATGGCGCGTTGACCGGCCGCAGACTGCGCCGAGCGCATCACGAACTGGCCGAAGCCCGAAGGATGATCGAACCGAATGCCCTGACCGCGCACGAACTCGAGGTAAATGGCGCGCTCCGCGTCGTATTCACGGCGTTCGTCCTCGGTCAGCTCGACGTCGATGCGTTCGACCTCGTAGTCCGCCAAATAGCGGCCGGAAAGCTCGACGATGTCCTTCCTGTACAGCGTCGGGCCAATCAACTTCTCGAGCCGGGAATCCATGCCGTCGGCGCGCTCCGGCGTTGCGGTCAGGCCCAGCCGAAACGGAGCCAGCGACAGCTCGGCGGCCAGCGCGTAGCTCGGCCCTGGCAGGTGATGGCACTCGTCGAACACGATCAACCCGAAGCGCGCCCCCAGGTGCTCCATGTGCAGGCACGCCGAGTCGTAGGTCGTGACCGTGATGGGCCGCACGTCGTGCGAGCCGCCGCCCACGATGCCCACCTCGGTCGCAAAGCTGCGCCGCAACAGGTCGTACCATTGCCGCACCAAATCCAGCGTCGGGGCGACGACCAAGGCGCCGCGCCGGCGCGCGTCGATGGCCAGCACTGCGACGTGACTTTTGCCGGCTCCGGTCGGCAAAACCACGACGCCGCGGCCGCGCGCCTTTTCCCAGGCAGCCAGGGCTTCGACCTGAAACGGCCGCGGTTCGCGGCGCACGACTAGGCCATGGCTCAGCTCCGGGTAGGCGCGTGCTTGGTCTACGAAGGTCAGCTGCTGCTTGCGCAGGCCCAGCACGACATCGGCGTAGGCCATAGCCGGCGCGCGAAATAGCCCGCTGCGCGCGTCCCAGGCTAACGCACCAGGCACGCTATCGTGCTTGGTAAGTCCGCTGAGCTCCAGCGTCCCGCTGCGAAAAGACAGCACCGCCATGTGCCTCAGAACACGCCTAGCAAGCCCTCGCCCGCGGCGCCGCCCAGCAGCTCGATGGGCACGTGAAACACGATTTCACCCAAGTACTGGCCGCCTCGCTCGCGCATGCGCACCAGGGTGGCCGTGCAGTTGCCAAACTTCAAGCTCATCACGCGTGGCACAGGCTCGCACACCAAGGCTTTTACGAGGTGAAAGTTGGTTCCCCCGTGCGCCACGGCCAAAATGCGGTGGCCGGGCTCGAGGTGCCGCGCTTGCCAGCGCCCCGTCAGCCCACGAACACGCTGTTGAACGTCGGCGTAACTTTCGCCACCGTACTCGGAAAAATCACCGAGCTCGCCCAACCCGCGCTGCAAAAATCCGGGAAAGGCTGAGGCGATTTCGGGTCGGGTCAGGCCCTGCAAGCTGCCCGCGTGAAGCTCGGCCAGCTCCGCTACCAACTCGGCCTCGGGCATGCCGAGCGCGGTCGTGAGCGCAAGCGACGTCGCGCGAGCGCGGGTCAGCGGCGAAGTGTACGCCGCGTCGAAGCGAAAGCCGGCATTTACCAAGAAGCGCCCCAAGAGGGCCGCTTGCCGTTGACCGGATTCGGAGAGCGGGTAGTCGCGCTGACCCTGCATGCGCCCTTCGGCGTTGGCCAGGCTTTCCCCGTGGCGAACGATTAGGAGCTCCATGGTGCGAGAGCCGTGGCCACGCAGCGCAGATCGCCCGCATCCTGGAAACACTTCACCGACGCCACTTCACCCGCGCCGACGTGGCCCGCCGTAACCCGCAAGGCATAGCGCAGCGCGCTGGCTTGGCAGCCCGAGCAACGCGCAGAGAGCTGGCCGAGCGCCTGCCGGCCCACCGAGGGAAGATGCGTTTCTTCCACGGCCGAGTAGGCACGCGGCACAGGCCTGGCGGGAGCGCCGGGGCCCGAAGCTGCCGGCTCGAAGCCTACGCGGATCAGCTCTTGGTCTTGAGGGCGCGGCTCGTCCAAGTCCAGCACTTGCTCGGGCGATGGTGCCGGACCAGGGCCGACGGCTCTTGCTGCGGACAGCCCTTGCTGGCTGGTAGGCACGGCCAGTGTCGCCGAGCATTCCAGCCGCACCCGCGCGCCCCTACGCGAGTGGCAACGCTTACCGACGATCAGCCGGGCGGCGCGCTCACCGGCGCGGGCGCGCAGCACGCGCGACAAGCGAGTGAACGTGCAGTCGACGTCAGCCAGAGGCTCGTCCTCGAACGAGCCCGCCCGCGCGGCGCGTGCGCAACTGGCGCGCACCACTGCGCCTTCGCCGTAGCCGGGTGGCAGGGCCGCAAGCTCGCTGACCTCGCTCGGTCGAAAATTTCGAGGTGCAGCCGCGGGGCTACTGGCGCAGCCAGCACAGAGCAGCAGCACGAGGCACGAAGCAACCTGACGCATGGACGCGCAGTATAGGCTGCCCGCCAACGCAACATCCGCGCTCAGACAAAAAACAAGCGGCGTGGCAGGAAGAACCTGCCACGCCGATTTTGCATTGGGGTGGGGGGGTGGGCTCAGCCCGCGCCGCCAGCACCGCCGCCGCCGACAGTCTCACCGCCAGCGCCGCCGCCGACAGTCTCGCCGCCAGCGCCGCCGCCGACAGTCTCGCCGCCAGCGCCGCCGCCGACAGTCTCGCCGCCAGCCGACTTACCGGCCGTGTTGCCCGTGCCGCCTTTGCCGCCCTTGCTAGGCGTCGGGGCGTCGCCGCCAGCGCCGCCGGCAGGCGAGGTCTTGCCACCGGTGCTGCTGCCAGCAGTGGGGTTGGTGTCGTCGTCGTCGTCGCCGCCGCAACCCACCACAGCGATAGTCGTGCCGAGCGCGACCATGGCGAGCAGGCTAGTTAGCTTCTTCATTACAGTGTTCTCCGAATAACCTAGGTTAGTAGCGTGGGCGAGTCGCCCGACGCCTCTTAAGCACACACCGTGCCAAAAAGACACAGCGCGCTCAAATTGATCTTAAGTAGCTATAATTACTAAGTTCTTTGACCATTCGCCCAGCGCCTGGGCTGAAGCCCCGGAAAGGAGCACCCAGACTTTGGTGTCATGGTGGGTGTGGCTCATACAGCGGGACCGCGTCAGGGTGCAAATTGGAAACACACTGGAATCGTCCGAGGTCTGCTCCGAAGGGGATTTAGGCGCAAAACGCTGTGGATACAGCGGTTTACGTATTTTCAGGGAGTTATCAACAGACTATGGCATTCATGTCGCGGTGCTAGGCGCTGGTTGAACCAGCGCCTATTTTCCGTTGTCAGTCGCCGGACTTGCGACGCAGCGAAGGAGAAACCTTGTCGGGCGCCGAAACTGCCCGGCCGATCACCTGCGTGCCGAAGCGTTCACGAATTGCGTCCAGCGTCGGCCCGACCTGCGGCCTGCGCGGCGCAAACAGCTCCAACTGCTCCTGGCTGCAGGGCACCAACCCACTCACGCTGACTCCGATAAGGCGCACGGCTTCGCCGAGCTGGGTCTCGTCCCACAGCTCGGTGGCAGTGCGGGCGATGAGCTGGCCATCGCTGGTCGGAGCGCGCAGGCCGCGTTGGCGCGTGAGCAGGGGGTAGTCGGGCTCGCGCGACTCGGTGACGCGCCCGGTGCCTTCGCGCGGGGGGCGAGCTTTCGCGAGCTTCATTTTTAGCGTGACGGTTCCGCCGAGGTAGCCCGCGCCTCGCAACCGGCGCGCCACCTCTTCGGCATGCGCGACGATGGCCTGCGCTATCGTGTCGCGATCGCTCACGTTGCGCTCGAAGGTGCTCTCTTCGCCGATCGACTTCGGAGCGCGCTCCGGAATGACCGAGCGCTCGTCGATGCCCAGCGATAGCTCGCTGAAGTAGCGAGCGCGGTCACCTGCGGCCCGCGCCACCAGTGCTGGGTCCGCGCGCTGGAGATCGCCGATGCGGTGTAGGCCGAGCGCTGTTAGCTTGTCGCCCAGCACCGGGCCAATACCCCACAAGTAGCGGATGGGCAGCGGTTGCAGCGTGGCCGCTTCTTGCCCAGGCGGCACGACGAGTAAGCCATCGGGCTTGCCCATCCGGCAGGCAATTTTCGCGACCAACTTGTTGCTCGCGATGCCGACCGAGACGACGAGACCCGTGGCCCGCTGCACGCGCGCCTTGAGCTCACGCCCCAGCTCGGCGGGTTCACCGAAGAGCCCGAGCGAGCCCGTGACGTCCATGAACGCCTCATCGAGCGCGAGCGGTTCGATTTCGGGCGTGAACTGCTCGAACACCCGATGCACGTCGGCCGACACCGAAGCGTAGAGCGCCATGTTGGGCGCCAGAAAGACGCCGTCGGGACACAGCCGCTTGGCCTCGAAGCCGGGCATCGCCGAGCGCACGCCGAACTTGCGCGCTTCGTACGAGGCCGCCGACACCACGCCGCGCGCCTGGGCACCGCCGACGATCACCGGTCGCCCCCTCAGCTCTGGGTGCTCACGCTGCTCGATGGAGGCGTAGAACGCGTCCATGTCGGCGTGCAGTATCGTGCGCCGCCCTTTGCCCAAGCTCAACCTCGGCGATTCACCGGCGCGTCTCCTCGACCGTGGCGGCGCCGGGAATGAACGACAATGGGACCTCGCCGGTGCTGCCGACGCGGTTCTTAGTCACCTTCAGCAGCAGTGTGCGGGCACCTAATTTTCTCAGGCGTTCGGTGCTGTCGGCGGCGGGAGCTTCACGCGCTTCGAGTTCTATCGCGAGCGTGGCTGCTGGGGACAAAAGCGGCAGGTGGTTCGACAATACGGTGGCGATCACGCAAGCGCCTTGCTCCGCGATGCGCCGCAGCTCGTAACCCACCTGCGTCATGCGCGCTTCGAAGCTGGTGTTGACGAGCGCGGCACGGGTTACGCCTCCGTCGCCCATCGCCAGAAAACCTTCGACGTCGTCGACCACCAGCACGACCCGCTCGCTGCGAGCCCACTGCTGCGCGACGCACTCCGCGAGCGCCTGAGTGGTTTCGAGGCCGGTGCCGCGGAACAGGTGCAGCTGCGAGCCCACCTTCTTCATCACCGTGTCGATAGCGTCGGCGATCGGGCGGCGGCTTGCGTCATCGGCCCACGCCTGTCCCGTCCAGATCTCGCCGTAAGAAGTGCGCGCGTCGGGGTACTCGCGGTGCAGAGCACGTGCCGCCAAGCGCGCGACGATCTCGGTCGGGTCGACGGCTGCGCCGGCCACCACGACACCTGCACGCGCCCTGGCCGCCAAGTACGCGAGCGACAGTGCCACCGACGTGCGCCCGCTGCCCGCAGGGCCCGATAGCGCCAGCAAGGTCCCGGACCTGAGCCCGCCTCCGAGCAAAGCGTCGAGGCTGGGTAGCCCGGTCGACGTTGCCGGCCCGACCGCGCCGAGGTGCGTCGTAACGTCGACCTGCATGGCCGCCAGCGAAACGGCGGCCACGCCGGATACCTTGGGCAGACGATCGGTGCTGCTGCTCACTCTCTTTACAGTACCAAGTCCACAGCGCTTCGCGCGGATTCTCGACTTGAAACGGGCGTTTCGCGGGCGTCCCAGTTTGGGGCCGCAGGGGCGGCCGCAATAGCCGTAATTTGCCGACAAATTCGCGAATTGGAGGCTGGCACGATGCTCGCAAAGCTCTTGGGTATGGTTACCAGGAGGGCGCATGGCGCGGCCATCGCCGCAGCTTCGGACGGGTCGGTTCTCATCAACGTGGTGGAGCTTCTGCCTGACGACG
>JAYUYU010000272.1:0-6446 GCA_043752365.1 Myxococcales bacterium
GTCGCGATCTTGAAGGACGTGAAGAACGACTACTCGATCGGTCTGGCCGAAGCGTTTCAGAAATCGTTCGTCGCGGCCGGCGGCGCCATCGCGGTCGAGCAGTCGTATTCGGCCGGCGACACCGACTTCAGCGCGCAGCTCACGGCGATCAAGAGCTCGGGCGCGCAGGCTATTTGGGTGCCCGGCTACTACGCCGAAGTGGGCGCGATTGCCCGCACCGCGGCGCGCCTGGGCGTTAAGGTGCCGCTCTTGGGCGGCGACGGTTGGGACGCCCCCGAGTTGTTCACGATCGGCGGTGAGGCCTTGAACGGCTCGTACTTTTCCAACCATTTCGCGCCTGATCAAGCGTCGCCCAAGGCCCGCAAGTTCGTCGCCGACTTTAAGGCCAAGTACAGCCAAGAACCGACCGGCCTGGGCGCCCTGGGTTACGACGGCGTGATGGTGATCGCCGACGCCATCACGCGCGCCGGCAAGGTCGACACCGCCGCCATTCGTGACGCGCTGGCCGCGACCAAAGGCTACGAAGCAGTCACCGGGAACATCACGATGGACAAGGATCGGAACCCGGAAAAAAGCGTCGTGGTGCTGAAGATAGACGGCGGTAAAGCCAAGTACGAGGCCCTGGTCAATCCGTAGGGACATCGCGCGAGCGCCGGCGGTTTACCCAATCTTCTAGCAGTCCCCGTGAGCACGCTACTTCAACAGATCCTGAACGGCCTCTCGCTGGGTTCGATCTACGCATTGATCGCGCTCGGCTACACGATGGTGTACGGCATCCTGAAGCTGATTAACTTCGCCCACGGCGAGGTGTTCATGATTGGCGCCTACGCCGGCTACTTCGGCGCGGTGGCCCTAGGGGTGGAGCGCTACGGTGACGCCGGTTTTCCCTTGTATTTGGCTGTGTTGGTGCTGGTCTTTGCCATGGCCGTGGCCGCCGCCCTGGGCGCTAGCATCGAGTTTTTGGCGTACCGCCCGGTGCGTTCGGCTCCGCGCCTCACGCCCCTGATCACGGCGATTGGCGTGAGCTTGTTCTTACAGAACGCCGCCATGCTCGCCTTCACGCCCAATCCGCGCCCCTACCCGCCCATCTTGCGTGAGGTCCGTTTCGAGCTGGGCGGCGTGATCGTAACCAACGTCAAGGTGACGATTTTCGTCGTGGCCCTAGCCCTGATGGTCGGCCTGAACTGGTTCATCCAACGGACCTGGACCGGCAAAGCCATGCGGGCGGTTTCGACCAACCTCGACGCCGCGCGCCTGATGGGCATCGACACCGATCGCATCATCCGCGCCACCTTCGCGGTCGGCTCGGCGCTGGCGGCGGCCGGCGGCATCTTGTTTGGCCTCGACCAAATCATGATCAACCCTTTGATGGGCGTCTTGACCGGGCTAAAGGCCTTCGTAGCGGCGGTTTTGGGGGGAATTGGCAACGTTCGGGGTGCCGTGCTGGGTGGTCTGCTAATCGGCTTGGCCGAGCAGCTCACGGCTGGCTACCTGTCGCCCGACTACCGCGACGCGATCACGTTCGTGATCCTGATCGTCATTCTGATTGCGCGACCCCAGGGCTTGCTCGGCGTCGTCCGCCCGGAGAAGGTGTGATGCAATTGTTGCGACGCTTGGCGGTCGCAACTGCCGTAGGGCTCGCGCTGTACGGAGTCGGGCTGTGGCTGCAGGACGGCCTCATCGAGTACGCGCAGCGCATCGTGCTCCTGGCCGGCATCAACGTGATTCTGGCGGTAGGGCTGAACCTCATCAACGGCACCACCGGTCAGTTCTCGATTGGTCACGCGGGCTTCATGGCGGTGGGTGCCTACGGCGCCGCGTTCTTTGGCATCAAGCTGGCGCCGCTCGTGCAGAGCCTGCTGGGCGTAGGCGCGCTGGCCGAGGCTGTGACCTTCAACATTGCGCTGTTGATTGGCGCCGTGTTGGCTGGTTTGACGGGCCTGTTGGTGGGCGCGCCCAGCCTGCGACTGCGGGGCGACTACCTGGCGGTAGTGACGCTTGGATTCGGTGAAATCATCAGGATTTCCTTCAATAACGCGCAGTTCTTGGGCGCCGCCACCGGCTATTTTGGTGACACGCCAGCCGGCTTGCCCGCGTACACCAGCTTCTTTTGGGTCTACGCTTGGGCCATCGCAATCGTGGTGCTGATCGCGAACCTGACGTTCTCGCAGACGGGGCGCTCGCTGCTGGCGATTCGCGAGGACGAGATCGCCGCCGAGGCCATGGCCACGCCCACCACACGCTTGAAGGTCTTGGCGTTCTCGCTCAGCGCGGCCACGGCCGGCATTGCGGGCGGCCTATTCGCCTACATGCAGGCCGGCATCCGGCCGGAAGATTTCCGTTTCGACAAGTCGATCGACATGGTCGTGATGATCATCATCGGCGGGCTCGGCTCGATTTCGGGCGCCGTCGTCGGTGGTATTTTCGTAGCCGTCACGCTCGAGCTCATGCGTGATTTGCAGCAGTACAGGTTGGTCCTCTACGCGCTGCTGTTGATCATCATCATGCTCGTGCGGCCCGAGGGGCTGCTGGGTCGGCGTGAGCTACCCGCGCTCTTCAAGGCCCGTTTTCGCCGAGCGAAAGCTACGCCCGAGGGCCGGACATGAGCCTGCTGTCTCTGGATAAAGTCGATAAGATCTTCGGCGGCTTGCGGGCGCTGAAGCAGGTCTCTTTCGACGTGCCAGAGAGGGCCATCTTCGGTTTGATTGGCCCCAACGGTGCGGGCAAGACCACGCTGTTCAATGTCATTACCGGCGTGTATTCGCCGGACGGCGGCAGTATCCGTTTCGAAGGGCAGTCGATTGGCGGCGAGTCACCGGCCCGCGTCGCGCACCGCGGCATCGCCCGGACCTTTCAGAACATCCGCCTGTTCCGCTCGATGACCGTCGAAGAAAACGTGATGGTCGCTGGGCACCACCTCCACCAAGCGAGCGTGCTGGCTGCCATGTTTCGCACCCAGGCTCACGCCGAGGACGAAGCGCGCCTGCGTGCGCGCGCCGGCGAGCTCTTGGACGTGATGGGTCTGGGCAAGCACGCGCAGGACGTCGCGGGTTCTTTGCCGTATGGCTCGCAGCGCCGGCTAGAAATCGCACGCGCCTTGATGCTCAAGCCGAAGCTGCTGCTGCTAGACGAGCCCGCCGCCGGCATGAACAGCCAAGAAGCGGCCGAGCTGGAGCGCCAAATTCGACTCTTGCGCGACGAAATGGGCCTCACGGTGGTGCTGGTCGAGCACAACATGGCAGTTGTGATGAGCGTATGTGAGTCGGTGCACGTGGTGGACCACGGCGAAACCATCGCTCACGGCACGCCCGAGCGCGTCAAGAAGGACCCCGCCGTGCTCGCGGCGTACCTCGGTAAATCGACGGAAGACGTGGCATGAGCGAGCGCGCGCTTAAGTTGACCGACTTGCGCGTGAGCTATGGCGGCATCGCGGCCGTCAGAGGCATTTCCCTCGAAGTGGCGCGCGGTGAAATCGTCACTTTGATTGGCGCCAATGGCGCCGGTAAGACCAGCACGCTAAAGGCCATCGTCGGTTTGGTGCCGACGTCGTCGGGCGAGGTTGCGGTGTTTGGCGAATCACTGCGTGGCATGCCGACGTACAAAATCGTCGGGCGCGGCGTGGCGCTGGTGCCAGAGGGGCGTGCGATTTTCGGCAACCTCAGCGTGTCGGAAAACCTCGAGCTGGGCGCGTTCTTGAAGCGCGAGCCGGGGCTGCTGGGGGAGCGGTTGGCGCGAGTTTTGAAGCTGTTTCCGCGGCTTTCTGAGCGCATGACACAGGAGGCCGGCACACTTTCCGGCGGCGAGCAGCAAATGCTGGCCATCGGCCGCGCGCTGATGAGCGACCCGAAGCTGCTGCTCCTGGACGAGCCGAGCTTGGGTCTCGCTCCGAAGCTGGTGGAGCAAATTTTCGAGGCCATCGTGCAGGTCGCAAAAGGCGGCCTCACCATCCTGCTGGTCGAGCAAAATACACGGCTTGCGCTCGAAACTGCGTCGCGCGCGTACGTGCTGGTGACGGGCGAGCTAGCGCTCTCAGGCGCCTGCGCCGAGCTACGGCAAGATCCGCGCATCAAAGGCGCCTACCTAGGCGAAGACGTGTCGGTTTGAGGGGGGCCGCGGAGCGCGCCGCCGGCGGAGCGCGTAGGCTCAGAAGGCGCCGCTGGCACCAATAATCGCGGCATTTTTGCCCACCGCGAACGACGGCTGCAGCAAGCCGGGCACGCTGGCGGAGCGCGAGGGGCCGCTAGGCGCTGTCAGAATGAGCACGATGCCGCCGGTCACCAGCACACTGCCGGCGACCAGCCCGACGTTCGTGATCAGCAGGTCGTCTTGCGCCAACTTGCGACCGTTCGGCTCGACCTTGATGTCTTCGGCGGCCTTGCGCCAGAACAGCCCGGAGACGCCGAAGCTGGCCAGCCCAAGCCCTCCGACAACGAAACCGAACACGCGTTGCACGGTGCCGGTGGAGTCCTGCGAGGCGGGCGCGTCTTGGGGTGCGGGGGAGCTGGCGGCCGTTGAGGCTGCTGTCGCGTTGGCGGGTTGGGCGTCGCCCGTCGCGGCCGTTTCGGCGCCCGCCGGCTTGGGCTGCGTTTTGCTGACCGGTCCTACGTCGACGGTCAGGCTGCGGTTGTCGCGCTCGTTCAATTTGATCGAGTATTTCGAATCTTCGTGGCCCGGCGCGCGCACGGTGATTTTGTGCTCGCCCGGGTTGGTGGGCAGCGCGGTGCTCAGCGAAACGCGGCCGAGCAGGACTTCGTCTCGATACACCTGCGCGCTTGCCGGAACGCGCGGTGCGAACTGAATGTTCAGGCGCGGCATACGCGTGTCGAGCGCGGCGAGTCGTTGTACGGCTTCCTGCTTCACGCGGGCGTCGCCTTCACGACCGGCTTTGTCACGCGCCAGTAGCCAGTGACTTTGGGCTTCGACCAGCATGCCGAGCTTTTCCTCGCAGTCGGCCAGGTTGATGGCGGTCTTCAGCTTGGGATCGAGCCGTAGGCTTTCCACGAAGTGCGGCAGCGCGTCCTTCAGCTGACCTTGCTGTTTGAGCTTGTAGCCTTGGGTGAGGTGCTCACGCGCGGCGGCGGTGTCGAGTGCCTCTTGGGCGCCAGCGGTCGGCGCGTTGGCGACGAGAGCGAGGGCGAGGGCTGCCGGAATGAAGGCGCGGCGGGCGATAGAGCTAAGGGGCGAAGAGGTCATCGTCTTTGGGTGCGGGCGCCGGGCGCGGCGTCGCAGGCTTGGCCGGAGCAGGCTCGGGCGCTACCGGCGCTGGTTTTGCCTGAGGTTGGGCTGGCTTGAGTCCGCCTCGGCCAGCCGGGCGCGGCGTCGCAGGCCTGGCGGCGGGCAAGCCCGGGGCCGCGCTGGCGCTTGTGTCGGGGGCTGGGCTCGGCGGCACCACTTGGGCGGGGGTAGGCGTCGGAGCGACCACCGCACTGGGAATCGCGGTTGTCACGGCTGGTGGGGGCGGCGCGCTCGCGGCTGCCGTCCCGTTGGTTGACGGCAGCACCGCGCGAGTCACGAAGAACGCGGTCACGCCGATGGTGCTTAGCACCGCTACGCCGAGCCCTAAGAAGAGCGGAGCGCGTGAACGCGGAGGCGTGTACGGCGGGAGTTGTGGCGTGAGCGCGACTGGCGCTCGCGTGCTGTTGCTGAGCTGGGGTTGGCCGGGAGCTGGGGTGTAGGCTGGCTGCGGTAGATAGCCCGGCGGAGGGGTGTGCCCTGGCGGAGAGGTGTAGGCCGGCTGCGGCGTGTAGGCTGGCTGCGGTAGATAGCCCGGCGGAGCCATCATGGTCGCGTCGTGCGAGATGGCCGGCGTTGGGGTGATGGCTCGGCCGGTGAAGCCCGCCAACGCTTGCGCCAGCTCCGACACCGACTGGTAGCGTTCGTTGGGGTCGGCGGCCATGGCGCGATGCACGACGCCAGCTAGTTCCGGCGGCAAGTCAGGGCGGAAGGCTTCGATGCGTGGCGCCGCCTGCATCAGAATGCTGTACAAAATCGAGTTGTAATTCTCGCCGTTGTGCGGCTTTCGCCCCGACAAAAGCTCGTAAAGAATCACACCCAGCGCGTAAATGTCGGCGCGTTCGTCCAGCTCTTTTTGGCCGCGCGCTTGCTCGGGCGGCATGTAGTACGGCGTGCCCAGCGTGATGCCGGTGCGAGTTTGCGACTGGTTTGCTTGGTCGTTGCTCTTCAACTTGGCGATGCCAAAGTCGAGAATTTTGACCAGGTCGCCGCCGTCGCCGCGCGTCTGCAGCAGCAGATTTTCCGGCTTCAGGTCGCGGTGCACGATGCCGCGGCCGTGCGCAGCCAGCAGCCCGCGACACACCTGAATCAAAATCTGGGCGGCGCGTTGAATCGACAGCGGGCCAGTTTGGGCCAAGACCTTGGCCAGGTCTTGCCCTTCGAGAAACTCCATCACGATGTACGGCGCGCCGTCTGGAGCACTGCCGAAGTCC
>JAYUYU010000273.1:0-2456 GCA_043752365.1 Myxococcales bacterium
CGCACGGGCGGCGGCCACCAAACCGACAACTTGCCGTGGATTCTCGCGGGCTCGTGCGGAGGCTACCTGCAGACGGGGCGGTTTCACGCCTGGCCCTCCGGCAAGCCGCAGCAAAGCGTCCCGCAAAATGGCGTCCTTGCCGCTATCTGCAACGCCATGGACGTGCCCGTCGAAAACTACGGCGACCCAGACTACGGCGGTGAGCTCTCACTGCTGCGGGCCTGAGGCAGCCTGGACGCCGAAGCTCACCCGACATGCGGGCCGCAAACGACGGCTCTGGGGCACGGCCCCTTCGCCGAGTCCAAGGAACTGGTTGGCGGCTTCGCAATTCTCGATTTGTCGGGCATCGACGAGGCGCTCGATCTCTGCCGCAACTACGCGGTGATCCTAGGTGGAACCCTTGAAATTGACGTGCGTCTCGTCGATCAGACCGATGACGCGGCCTGAACGCCTCGCGCATGAGCTGATCGAAAGCCTCGATGGAAGCCCTTGGACCGCACGTCGCGGTCGGAACCGAGACACGCTAGAGCGAGCGGAAGGTGACGTCGCCTTCCAGACCTTCGACGGGCAAGTCCATGGGATGCGCCGCGAGCGAGAAGGTGTAGTCCTTGCGATTCAGCTTCGAATCGCATTCCAGTACCAACGGTTGACCGGGACGGACCACGCCTTGACCCTGGGTCCGAACGCAGCCTGGGAGCTCGACCGTAACTGCTCCGCGTTGAAGGCGGACTGTTGCCTTGACGCGCACTCGCGCGTTTTTGGTGTTGGCGGTGAAGCTGGCGAACTGAGCTCCATCGAGGCGTTTTGCTCGGATGTAGCAATGTGACGTGAGCTCGAGCGGGCGGTGCGCGCAGCCGTGGACCAACGCATTATCGGGCGGCTCGCAACCGAGAGTGGCGCCAGCTGCGAGCAGCAGGGTGCTCCATCTCCACCGCGATCGACCTGGGTAAGTCAAGGGACCAGCCCACGTAGCGAAGGAGCTTTTCGTCGAGTCGCGCAGGCGGCTTTTTGCCGTTCCTTCTGCGCTTTTTCTGAGAGCCCGCCGAGCACGAGCTCGGGGAATTGGTAGGCTTGAAAACAAGCTTCGGGATCGTCTCGGACCATGTCATCCGGAGCATAGCGCTTTGCCACGGCGCCGCGCTGGGCTGGCTGGCGCGCCTTCAGCCACGGGCGCCTGCAGGCCGTGAGGGACCACGTCCCGACATGTCAGCGGTCACCCAAACCCGCGGCGAGCAGGTAGGCGCAGAAGGCTTTGGGGTCGCGGGTTTAGCCGGGGCGTGGACGACCGCCAGCGCGTGCCCGTTCATGAACGAGCACGAGCGCACGGGCAAGCCCGTTAGTCACACGCCGGCTACCACTGAAGTGAGGTCGAAATCAGGATGGCATAGCGAGCGAGGCGATAGACGATCGGGTCTTCCATGATCGCCTACCGCGCTGGGCAGAACCGCGCGGCCGCCGTAGTCGAATTTACTTGGGCGCGATCATGCGGGCGAAGAACGGGACTTTACAAACATCGTCGGTTTTCACCAAGTCGAGCTCACCGGTATCCCGGTCCACCGTGAAGACGCTCATGTTGTCGGAGCCCTGATTAGTGACGACTAGCAGCTTGCCGTCGGGCGAAAGGCTGAAATGCCGCGGCGTAGCGCCGCCGGTGTCCTCCCACTCCACAGGCGTCAGCTTCCCGCCGTCTTTGGCGATCGAAAATACGCCGATTGAACCGTTCGCCTTCCCATCAACGCGATTAGACACGTACAGAAAGCGTCCGGAAGGATCGATTTCGATCTCCGAGCCGCTCCGGTTCATGCCTTTGACGGTGAAGGGCGAATCGTCCGGAAGCGAGGAGATCGTCTCCTGATGGGCGAGGGTGCCGTCCGTTTCATCGAAGTGGAAGAAGCTGATGGAACCGCCCGTCTCGTTGATTGAATAGACCCATGTGGTCTTCGTCGGGTGAAACGCGAGGTGGCGAGGGCCGGAAGAGCCAGCCACTTCAGGCACCGGTGTCGTCAGCGGAGCGACAGGCGAGAGCATGCCCGTAGCGTCGTCGAACTGATAGGCGGCAATGAAATCGGAACCAAAATACGGGACCAACACGAACTCACCCGTCGAGTTGAAGATGGCGTCGTGAGACTTCGCACCGTCGATAACGGTCTGGCTCAAGTCGCCCACCGTGCCGTCCGCCTTGAGCTTGTAGACGAGGACGGTGTTCGCGCACCAGTTCGATGCGATGAGGAGGTCCTCACCAGGCGAAAGCGTGAGGGTTTGCGTGGCCGGGTTGGTGGGGCCCTTTGGATTCTTAGGGTCGACGCAATCGACGTTGAACGGCAGTTCCGCGCCCGCATCTTTTTCGGCGTTGCCGGGCACGGCCACGAAGTCTTTGAGCGTCAAAACTCCGGTTTTTGGATCGCGCGAGAACGTGGAGATTCGGCCCTCGTCCGCATGGGCGATGTAGACCAACG
>JAYUYU010000274.1:0-6426 GCA_043752365.1 Myxococcales bacterium
AGGGGTCAGGGGTCAGCCGGAAGAGGGACCAGGGCAGAGGGGGCAGAGGGGGCAGAGGGGCGTGCAATGCCCAAACCCAAACCCTTTCGCGATCTGACGTCGTTGGCGCCCGTGCCCGCTCTCTTCCCTGGTTCGACTGACCCCTGGTCCCTGGTCCCTGACCCCCAGTGGTGCATAACCATATGTATTTATTCAAGTTATTGAACTACCGAGCGTCTTTGCGCTTTGTGCGTGAGCCGGAGTGAGGTACTCGAGCGTCTGTTCCAGGTCCGAGCCTTTCGGTTCGGCAATAGGAGGATTCCCCATATGTCGATTCGTTCTTTGATCGCGCTCGGTTCGTTCGCTGTTCTTGCGGCTGCTTGTGGTGGCGAAGCCACCCCCGAGCCCGTCACGCCCGACACGGCCACGGCTGGCGAAGCCAAGCCCGCTGACGCCCCGGTCGACGGCGCTGCCCCGGCTGCTGACGCGGCTGTCCCGGCTGCCGACGCGGCTGCCCCGGCCGCTCCCGCCGAAGAGAAGAAGTAATTCTTCTCTCACTCTAACGAGTGGGAACCCTGCCAGAGGCCGAGCCCGAAAGGACTCGGCCTTTTGCTTTTTGTAGTCTTGGTAGGCCAGGCCCCAGCGCCCAGCTGGGCTTCGCACGGCCCCGTCGCCCCAGCGCCGTAACGGCTCCCAGATTTCACAGGAGATCGGGAGGCCGGGAGTCGTGCGAGCGTGAAGTTTTTGGCGCAAATTTGTTGCGTCGTTTGCGTCGCAACGGACGGAGGCGTTACGGCCCGGCACACGGCGACGCGAATGACGCAACACGGCTGCGCCCCAATTCAGGGCTCGCACGACTCCCGATCTCCCGATCTCCCTGTGAAAAAATCTGGGAGCCGCTACGCCGCGCTGCGGGCGAGGTCGACGACGAGGCGCGTGCGGCCAATCAGGAGTTCGTCGCCGTGCGCTAGCTCTTGTTCGCCGCGGATGCGGACGAAGACGCCGGTGCGGGTGCCGAGATCGGTCAGGACCATAGAGCCGGCTTGCTCTTCGATCAGGCAATGCTGTTCGGCGACCAGCGGGTCGTCGGGGAACACCAGGTCGCCCACCGCCGAGCCAATCTGCAAAGTGTTACCGCGCGCCACGACGGAGCAGCCGTCGGCACCGCCTTCGAAAACTTGGGTCACGCGGAACGACGACGGCCACTTCGGTGACGAATAGAAATAAGTCGGATCGGGATCGGGCCCGTCGTCGGAGATGGGATTCTTTTGGATGCGCAGCAGCTGGTCGCCCACCACGAACTCGTCGAGCATCTCGAGCTCGACGGGCGTGCGAATACGCAGGAACACGCCGTTGCCGCCCTCCAAGTCTTCGAGCCACAGTCGGCCCTCACGGAAGCTGAGCAGCGCTTCTTCCGGGTGGCAAAAGCGCTCGCCCGGCAGGCTGATGCCACCAGCGGCGCCGACCAGCACTTCGGTACCAGGCGGGTCGTAACGCTCGGGGCCCCCGGTGAGGCTGCGCAGCACGTGCAGCGTGAAATGCACCTTCGGGGCGGCTGGAGCGACCGGCGCGGCGGCGGCCGGCGCGGCCGGCTGCACGAGCACGGGAGCTGGCGCCACGGGCGCGGTCACGGCCAGGGGCGGTGCCGCGGACGAGGCGGGCGAGCCGGTCTCGGCGCGCTGCTTTCGTTGGCTCGCCAGCTTCTTGATGTTGTCGACGTTCGGGGGCTCGGTGAGCAACGCCATGCCGCCCAACTCGCGCCCGGCGATCACGTTGTCGAAGCGGCCCTCGCGCAAGAGCAGCACCATCTCGAGATGTTGCGACTTCATCAGCCCGCGCACGAACTCGGCCACGTCGGAGCGAGCCACGGCTTCCGCGTACGAGCGCTTGTGGCTCTTGATGACGCGCCCACCGTCGGCGAACAAGTGCGTGATGATGTGGGGCTGATCCAAGCCGCTGTCTTCCGTTTGCACGTGGAAGACCTGGTCTTGGCACTTGATGTTGTTGTTGAAGCCCATCTGCGCGCGCCGAAAGCTCGGGCGCTTCATCTCGGCTTCGAGCCGCGCTAACTCTTGCGGGCCAAAGTGCTGGATGGCCTGGTCGAGCGCGGCGTGGTCCCCGGCCACCCCCTCCATACGTTCGAAGGCCATCTGCGCGATCTTCGCGGCCGGGTCGATACGCAAGGCTTCGGCCAGCAGGTGCTGACCCTCACTGTCGTTGACCGTGGCCGCCCACGCCGCCAGTAGCCCGACCGCTTCGTCGGGGCGGGCCTTGTCCACCAGCCAATGGGCTACACGAGCTGCGGATTCGCGCTGTTGAGTGAGGCTCGGTGCGACGGACATGGGGCGGGGCTCGGAGCCCCGCAGCATACTTGAGAACGCCTGGCGTAAAGCCGTTTTTTCAGGGGGCCGGAATCGGCGTGCCGGGCGCTCCCAACGGTAGCGGGACGCCCCCGCCCTCGTTGTTACATTCGTCTGAGCACAAGAAGAGGTCGGTAAGGTCGCACTGCATGTTGCCGCAGGTCGAGCCGCAATCCGGCACGCACCAGAAGCGCTCGAGCCGGGCGCATTTCTTGTCACCGCAGCAGTCTTGGGGACAAGTCGACTCTTCGTCGGCGTCGCACTTGCCGTTGTTGCACGTGTTCGGTAGCCCGCAGTCGGCCGGGCAAGTCTGGCTGGTCTCGCCAGCGTCGCAGGTGCCGTTCGGGCACAGCGGCGGGCCGCCGCAATCGGCCGCGCAGTTCTGAGCGTTCTCGGTGCGGCTGCACACCTGGTCACCGCACCAACACTCGTTGCACGAGCTCGGATCTTCGCGGGGGCTGCACTTGCCGTCCCCGCACTGCGCGCACTCCTGCCAGCAGCTCGACCAGTCGGCCAAATCGCAGCGGTTGTTGTTGCAGGTCAGGCCGCACTCATTCGGGCAGCCGTTGCTTTGGTCGTAGCCGTCGTCGCAGTAGCCGTTGCCGCAGGTGGCGCACTCGTCGCCGCAGTTGTTCGACTGGTCGTAGAAGTCGCACTGGCCGTTGCCGCACGTGTTGCACTCGTTCGGGCAGCCATTGTTGGTGTCCCAGATGCCGTCGCACACACCGTTGTTGCAGGTGCACTGCCCACCGCAAAAATTGGCGTCGTCGTAGCCGATGTCGCACCAGCCGTTGTTACAAGTCTCGCACTCCCAACCGCAGTTGTTGAGGTAGTCCTCTTTCTCGCACTTGTAATTGCCGCAGGTGTTGTTTTGGCTGCACTGCCCGGGGCAACCGTTGTTTTGGTCGTAAAGGTACTGGCAGCCCGGGTCCTGGCAGGTCTGGCATTCCCAGCCGCAGTTGTTCAGCTCGTCCAGACCAGGCGAGCAGGTAAAATCGTCGCAGGTGTAGGGGCACTGCCAGGCGCAATTGTTGGAGACGTCGTAACCCAGGTTGCAGCTGGAGTCGTTGCAGGTCTGGCACTCGCCAGGGCAACCGTTGAGCGTGTCGTACTGGCCGTCGCACGTGTAGTTGTTGCAGGTGTACGGGTAGTTGCACTCCTGGGCGCAGCCGTTGATGGCGTCCCAATCCCAGTCGCATTGGCCGTTGCCGCAGCTGCACTCGCCGGGGCAGAAAAAATAGTCGTCCTGGTCGCAGCGGCCGTTGTTGCAGTTGCAGCCGTCGCCGGTTACGCAGCCACAGTCACTGCAGTTGCCTTCTTCCCCCTGCTCGCAGACGCCGTTACCGCAGTAACAATCCTGACAGTTGTTGGGCGACTCGCCCAAGCCGGGCTCGCAGATGCCGTTGCCGCAGCCCATTAGCTGGCAGTCGCCCGGACAGCTCTGGGGTTCGCCCGTGTTGCACACACCATCGCCGCATACGCTCGGGCTGCAGTCCGGACAGCTCCCGTTCTCGCTACCGCTGCAGACACCGTCGCCACAGAAACAATCGGTCGGGCAGGTGTTCGGGTTCTCTTTGGCCTCACAGCGGCCGTTGCCGCAGGCGCTGGGCGGGCTGCCACCCTTGCCGGCGGTGGTGCCGCCGAAGCCCGAGCCACCAAAGTCGCTGCCGCCATCGCTACTGCCACCGAGGAGGGGCAGCTCCGCGCGACCACACGCTGCCGGGAGAGCACCCAACAGCAGGACAACAGCCAAGGACCGAACGAACGACCAAAATTTCATGCGAGTTTTCCGCCCCTACCTAAGATAGCAAACGCCGGGCCACTCGACCCGCACCCGACCACACCGAAACCACCGGCATATTGTGACCGAGAAAATCCCCGCTGTGCCAGTTTTGTTCGAAGCGCTGGCACAACGTCGGACAACGCTTCCCGAAACGCGCCGCCTCATGCCTGAACGGATGTTCGCTTCGGCAAGCCTCAGGGCGGCTCAGGTCTGACTGTAACTAGTGTTCTCGAGCAGGATGATGTTCGTTTTGGAGCGCGTCTCGCCGGCGTTGGTGACGTAGACGGCGGGCTTGTCGACGATTGGGCAGACCTTCTCACACGCCCCGCACCCGATGCACAGGGTGGGATCGACGTGTGGGCGTTGCACCTTGATGGTCTCCATCAACAGGGCCTCGCCCTTGGCTAGGTACTTGCTGGCGCGCTTGGGGACCTCCACCTCTTCTGCCCAAATTGCCTTGGGTGAGGTCGGACAGAACTCTTCGCACACGATGCAGGGGGTGGCCATGGCCCAGGGCAAGCAGCGCCCTTGGTCGTACATGGCCGTGCCCATGCTGATTGGCTTCTGCTCTTTGCCGGTCTTGTCGTCTCGACCCGTCTTCTGAAGCTCGGTGATTTTTTGAATCGCACCGGTCGGACACACCTGGCCGCACAAGACGCAGCTGTACTCACAGTACCCGATGCGCGGAATGAGGATCGGCGTCCACAAACCCTCGAGGCCCGCCTCGAAGAATGCCGGGTGCAGCGCGTTGTTCGGGCACACCTTCATGCACTCTGCGCAACGAATACAGCGCTCCAAAAACTCGCGCTCGTCGACCGAGCCGGGCGGGCGGATGACCTTCTCGCTGTAGGCCTTGTCGGGCCAGTTAGCGATGCGCATGGCCGGAATTGCCAGGGCGCCTGCCGCCGCAGACGCGAACACCGTGCGACGCTGTAAGTCGGGCTTCTGCACCGTGCCCTTGCGGTTCGGCAAGAAGCGGAACTTGATCACGTCCTCGGGGCACGCGCTCTCACAGTTGAGGCACATGTGGCACTCGTCTTGGCGGTGCTTCACGCCGCCCTGCGGGCTATCGGCGCCCTGACAACTGACGAGGCACAAATTGCAGTCGGTGCACTTGCTGTGATCCTTCACCATCCCGAACAGCGCAAAGCGGCTCATGACGCCCAAGAAGGCGCCCAGCGGGCAAAGGGCGCGGCACCAAAAGCGCGGAATGAAGCGATTCATGAACAGAATCGCGACTAGGAAAAAAACGATGAACCAAGTCTGGTGGTAGTAGCTCTGATTCGCGGTCCAAAGCTGCTGTGCCAGCACGTCTTGCGCGCTGTCGGCCGCCGTCTGCAGCGGCCGCACGTTGCTGGTCGCGATCACGGTGCTGCCCTGAAGTCCCAGGTATTGCAGCGCCGGAATCACGCCCAGGCCGATGGCACGGACGGCCACGCAAATCGGATCGAGTAGGCCTCCGATGGCGCTGCCCGCTGCCGCCGCCGCCAGGAAGCCCCACATCAAGTAGTACTTGGCGGCTTGCCAGCCGCGCGTCTTGTTCGCCTCGACGCGCGAGCTGCCCTTTAAGTAGCGGCTCGGAAAAATCCAAGCGAAAAAATGGTGCAGCGTGCCGAACGGACAAATCCAGCCGCAGAACACACGCCCGAACACCAGCGTGAGCGCCACCACCACCAGCGACCAGGCCAGCCCTCGGTACACGGCGTGCGTGCTGAGTAGCGTCATGGCCGCCACGAACGGGTCTGCCAGCAGAAAGGCTTCGACCGGCAGCGGAAGCCTGACTGGCTCGCCCGACTGCGCCGCAAAGCTGCCGCGGAACGCGGTCTGTGCCAGGAAGTAAAAGAACAGTGCGAAGAAGCCGACTTGCGACGCGCGCCGCAACCACACCAAGTTGGTGATGATTCGCCGCGCCGGAATACCCGACCCCGGACGCTTCTTCTTCGGCTTCGCCTGCGGCACGACCTTGGCAGGCACGCCCGGAACGGCAGCCGTCGTCGCGTTGACGATCGGAGCCGCCGCTGAAGACGCCTGCGCGAGGACGGGCAAACGTCGTCGTGGCCGTCGGCCTCGTTCCTCGAGACTCGACAGGGAGATCGGGAGATCGGGAGTCGTGCGAGTTTTTGTTTGTTCGCCGGGCCCGCGGCCCGCGGAGACGCGTAAGGCGTCGTGAACGGCTTGCAACGAAGCCGTTCGGCTCTCAACCCCAAAATTCTCGTCCTCGCACGCCTCCCGATCTCCCGATCTCCCTGTGAACTCAGAAGACGGTGCGACGGCATCGAGGGCGCGAACACGGCCGGAGCTTTG
>JAYUYU010000275.1:0-2445 GCA_043752365.1 Myxococcales bacterium
GGGCCTTGGCAGGATCTTCGGCCCGATCATGCTGGCGTGGTTCGCGTCACTGCTCGGCTTCGGCATTTACCGCACGCTCGAGCACCCCGGAGTGCTGGCTGCGGTGAACCCGATGTACGCCGCCGACTTCCTGCAGGAGAACGGCATCGTGGGGCTGCTGGTGTTGGGCGCGGTGGTGCTCGTCGTCACCGGCGGCGAAGCGCTGTACGCCGACCTCGGCCATTTCGGCCGTAAGCCGATCCGCTTGGCTTGGTACGCGGTCGCCATGCCCGCGCTGCTCATGAACTACTTCGGCCAAGGCGCTTGGCTTCTCGCCGATCCAACGGCCGTCCAAAGTCCGTTCTTTCGCATGCTGCCAAGCTTCGCCTTGTACCCGATGATCATCTTGTCCACGGCCGCGACCGTGATCGCGTCGCAGGCGCTGATTTCCGGAGTCTTCTCGCTGACCTCGCAAGGCACCATGTTGGGTCTGTTGCCGCGCGTCGGCATCAAGCACACCTCGGCCGACGAGCGCGGGCAAATTTACGTACCGTTCGTCAACTGGGCGATCATGTTGGCGACCATCGGCCTCGTGCTCGGCTTCAAGAGCTCGTCGAACCTGGCAGCCGCCTACGGCATCGCCGTAACGCTCACGATGGTGATTACCACTATTTTGGCGTACTTCTGGGTGCGCCACGTTTGGGGCTGGAGCATCCCCAAGGCAGCTGCCCTTTCGCTGCTGTTCTTGCTGCCCGAGCTGGTGTTCATGGGCGCCAACTTCATCAAAATCGAGCACGGCGGCTGGTTCCCGTTGGTCTTGGGCGCTGCCATCTTCGTAATGATGTTCAGCTGGAAACGCGGCCGCGAAATCTTGGCGCAGCGCTTCCGCGAGCAACTGCTGCCGCTCAGCGACTTCTTCGATCTCATGCACGTGGACATCCCGGCGCGCGTGCCCGGCACGGCCGTGTTCATGACCAGCACGCGCGACGGCACGCCGCCCGCCATGCTGCACAACTTCATGCACAACCGGGTCGTGCACCAGCACATCGTGCTGCTCACGGTCGTCACGAGCGAATCGGCGCGCGTCTCCGAGGCGCAGCGCTTCACGGTGGAGAAATTAGATCACGGTTTCGTGCGCGTGCTCGGCCGCTACGGCTTCATGGAACAGCCCGACGCGCCCAAGCTGTTGCACGACGCCGGCGTGATTGGCAGCGTCGAGCACGTTACCTTCTTCCTCGGTCGCGAGAACCTGATCGCGACCGCCCAACCTGGCATGGCCAAGTGGCGAGTGAGCCTGTTTGCCTTCCTGACCCGCAACGCCCAACCCGCGACCAAGTTCTTCAACATCCCGCCCGATCGCGTCTTCGAAATCGGCGCCCAAATTGAGCTGTAAGCTTCCAGAACGCCGAGGCGACAACAATGCTCACCGGTGGGGATAGGCTTCGCCGCGACCCGGAGCTTCGCAAGCGACCGGGGCGGGTTGGCGCCAGTTCCACCCAAGGTGGGCTCAATCGTCTCGTTGCCCCTTGCCAAGGTGCCACGGAGCATTAGCCTAGCCTTCCCTGCCATGCACGACGTCGGACCGGCCATTCCCCTGCTGATTGCGTTAGGTTTTCAGGGCTGGGTCACGTACCGCGTTTGGCGCACCCGGGTGTTCGAGCGCTCGCAGAAGCTGAACCAGGCCAAGCTCATCTGGCTGCTGCCCGTCCTCGGCGCCATCATGGTCTTCTCGGTGCTGCATCAGGAAGAGCGGGCTGAGCGCGACGGGCCGCAGCTCCGCCTCTGACGCTGGGCTTTGGCCCTCGAAGTGCGCGGAAACCGTACAAAATATCGATTGCTTGAGCCCCCCAAGACGCCCGTGCTAGTAGCCGCCCGCGCTCTGCACTAGAGCGCACCAAGGCCCGCGTGTGGGGCCGCTTGCGGGACCTTAGGGAAACCCCGCTTATCGAGGAGCTAGCACCTTGGACCGTCGCTCAGGACCTTCCGTTGCGTCCTTACTGTCATTGTTCGCGGCATGCGTCATGGCCTTCGTGCCCAGAGCCGCACTCGGCGCCGAACCCCACCGCGGCGGTGAGGCCAATCTGGTACTTCCCGACCTGAGCAGCGTTCAGGTGCTTGGAACCGACGGCCGGAGCCTGTTGATGGTCGGCCTACTGGTTTCGGCCCTCGGCATCCTGTTCGGGGTGGTCGCGCTGAAGCAGATCAAGGCGCTACCCGTCCACAAGTCGATGGCGGACGTTTCCCAAATCATCTGGGAAACCTGCAAGACGTACCTGTACCAGCAAGGCAAGTTCATCTTGATGCTGGAGGTGCTGATCGGCAGCATCATGGTCCTCTACTTCGGGGTGCTGCAAGAGCTGGGAGCCGGCCGCGTGCTGATGATCCTGGCGTTCAGCTTGATCGGCATCGCCGGCAGCTACGGCGTCGCCTGGTTCGGCATACGCATCAACACGTACGCCAACTCGC
>JAYUYU010000276.1:0-2441 GCA_043752365.1 Myxococcales bacterium
GGCACCGCGATTTGGCGGTGGCTCTTGCGGATCGAGCGCATTTTCGCACGAAAGGTGCTTGGTCCGCGCGTTGCAGATGGAGGAACATGCCGCAAAAGCAAGCTGTCGAGAAGGCGAAGAAGGCGCTGCGGGCGGGCAAGGCACCGTCAACCGCCGCCGGTGAGTTCATCCGCGAGGAGATGGACCGCTACAAGCACGATGACGACGGTCCGCGTTCCCGGCAACAAGCCATTGCCATCGGCCTCGCCAAAGCTCGCCGAGCGGGTGTGCCGCTCAAGCCGCAGCCCAAATCCTCGGCAGAGCAGCGAAGCCGCCGCGAAATGGCCAGCGCGCACAAGGCCGGCCACAAAAAGCGCGCTCACCACGCCACCACCCGCAAACGCTCGCGCGCCGCGTGACTGGCCGAGGCACGAACAGAAACGCGTCGCGTTTGATTCAGCTGCTGCTGTCCGTGACGAAATCGCCAAGCGGAGAGCGCGAGGGAAAAGAAGGCGGCAGTCTCGGAAGAGTTATGGGCAGTTCGTGGTGACCGTGGTGCCGCGCGCGCGCAGGGCGTCGACGGTGGTGCCTTGCGTGGTGCAGAGGCTCGGGTTGCCACCCAGGTAGATTTCGTCGCCCTGGCCCAGTCCCGTGTTGGTGAGCAGCGGAGACATGTCGGTGATGGCGTTGCCGGCGAGCGACAGGTTCTCGAGCTGGATGAGGCTGCTGAGCACCGAGACGTTCGTCATGCCGACCCACTGCAGCCACAGGTACTTCAGGCCGGTAAGGCCGCTCAGTACGGCGAAATTCGTCTTCGCGGGACTGCTGCCGTCGTTCGAAATTAGCAGCTTGGCCAGCTTGGGCTTGTTGGCGAGCGGGCTGAGATCGGCGAACGGGTTGTACTGAATGTCCACGTCTTCGAGCTTTGACATGTTGGTCATGAACGCGATGCTGGTCAGCGCGTTGCCGCTAACCCCGAGCGTGCGCAGCTCGGTCATGCCGGCTAGCGACGAGCCGTCCGCAACGCCGTTGATCCCGATCATCTCGAGCTCGGTCAGCTTGACCAGGTTGGTGAAGCTCGACACGTCGGTGCACTGCGTGTTGCCCATGCGCAGGGTCCTGAGCTCCGTGAGTCCTGCAAGCGGGCTACAGTCCGTGATGGGATTGGTGCTGATGCCGAGCGCCGTGAGGTTCACCAGCGACGCCGCCCACGCGACGCTCGTCAGCTGGCTGTGACCGATGTAGAGTCCGGTAAGGGTTGTCAAACTGCCTAAGGGCGTGCCGTCCACGACCCCCGAATAGTTCAAGTCGATCAACGTGACCGACTCCAGCCCGGCGAGCGGGCTCACGTCGACGACCGGATTGCTGAACATGTCGAGGTAAGTGAGATTCTTCAGGGCCGCGAGCGGGCTCACGTCGACGACCTCGTCGTTTTGCAGCGACAGCTGCTTGAGGCTCGTGAGCGACTCTAGCCCCGTGAGATCTGACACACCGGTGTCGCTCAGCTCAAGTATGACGAGCGACGTCATGCCGCTGAGCGGAGTGAGATCGCTCAGCTCGTTTTTGCGCAAGTACAGGTTGAGCAAGCCCGTGAGACCGGAGAGTGGCGTCAAGTCGCTAATGTCCAGCGTGGCCGCCGACAGCGTCTTCAAACTGGTGAGACCGGCGAGGGGGCTCAGATCCGTGATTGGATTGTTAGTCACGTTGAGCGTCACCAGGCCCGTCATGCACTCGAGCCCCTTCAGTGACGTGATGCCGAGGCTCGGAACCGCTAGCGTGACGACGCCAGCCAGGTCTGCTGCGTCAAGCGGCTTCTCCGGCTCATTCAGCTGCGTGCGGACGGCAGTCTCGAGCGCGAGGTCTTGGAAACCGAGGGGCCCCTCGCACGCGCCGAGCTGCGCGCCGGAGCCTGCAGCGCCTGCGCTGTCCATGCTGGGCATGCCCCCTTGCACGGCTGCGGTCCCGCCGTCACCAGCCGCTCCATCCTCGGCCGTGCCGCCCGCGCCATGGGGCAATGGCGCGCCGCCAACCGGCATGCCGCCTTCACCGACGGGCGACCTCCCGCCGGCCTGCGCTGCCACGTCACCGCCTGCTCCGCCCTCTTCGGCGCGGACGGCGCGCCGCTCGTCATTCGCCCCGCAAGCCGCGACGCTCGCCAGCGCACCCAGACCCAAGCTCGCCCAACAACTGAAGGCACGCCACATGACTCGGTCTCATACCACGAGCACGCAGCGCCGTTCGACTCCGAAGCCTAGACGGCCTCGCGCGCTACTTGCGGTAGTCGAAGCCGAAGCGGGCGATGGCGTCGGCGGGCACGGTCTCCTCACAGTCCCAGTGCCACACGTAAGACGCGTTGCGGAACGGCGAGTAGCTCACGCCGTTCGCGGCAAACGGCAGATTCTCGTCGAGTAGCTGTCGCCGTGATTGATGGAGATCATCAGCGTCTTGCCGCCCACTGTGAC
>JAYUYU010000277.1:0-6396 GCA_043752365.1 Myxococcales bacterium
CGGGCGAGCGTGCGATGGCGAAGTGGATGTGATCGCGGTGGTCGGCGTTGCTGTCCGGCGTGAGCAGCTCTTGGAAGAGTCTCAGCTGGGCGAGTCGGCAGGCGAGGCGATTCAGGAGGGGCGCTTCAGTGGCGCAGCCGTTGGGAAGGCCTTTGACGAAGTCGCGTGCCACGACGTAGCTCTTGCCGTCGGCCGTGACTTCGTGCACGTCGAGCGCCAAGCCGTAGGCGTGCAGGCTGAGCCGACCCACTTTGGCCATGCGATACGAATACGCGCCCGAAAAGCGTATTGCGCTGATGCCCAAGCCGCGCAGCTCGGGCGCGACCTTCGCAAGCGCCAAGGCCAGGCGGCAATCGGACAACATGGGGCCGCCTCCGCCTGTCCAGTAGCGCACGCCGCCGATCGATCCTTCGAGGGCGATGGGCGTCGCCACGCCGCGCTTTTCGGCTGCGACCTGAAACGGCACTCCAGCGCTGCGCAGCTCCGTCAGGCAGGCGTCGCCGCTCGGAAATTCTGCTGCAATCAGCTCGGGCGTCAGCGGGCGCGGGCGGCCGTCGGCGTAGGTCGGTACCCCCGGCGCCGCCGCAAAGCGAAGCGGCGACAGCGCTGGTGGCGTCGGGGTGTTGCCGCGTGTTGGGTGCGCCCGCTCGGCCTCGACCTTTCGAGGCAGTGTCTTGGGCGGAAACTCATACTTGCTCGCCGGCAGGACCCAGCCTGCGGCCCAGCCCGGCGCCGGCGCTTGAGCCTGCCCGGCTTCGCGCGCACAGCCCGAAAGCAGCGCGCCCAACAGGGCAATTCCGAGCAAGCTGCGCTGTAGCGGCATCACGCGCGGAATTTTGGCAACCCCGCGCCCGAACAGCCAACAAACCGGCTTGTATAAGCGCGCGCGTGACCAGTCGCCGCTACTTGGGCGAAAGCTTGAGCACCAGATCTGCCGCTTCGTCGCGGTCGATCTCGAGCGCTTCGGCAGTTTCGATGATGAACTCGCGCTCGCTGGTGCGGATGACGCCGTCGGCGGCCGTCACCTGAATGGCCAGGGACAACGCTACCTTGCGGGCCCCTGCGTCCGGCAAGCGCTCCTTGACGGCGCTGAGGCGCGCTTTGCGGCCGCTCGCCTCCAAGTCGTTCTTGGCGAGGTCGAGCAGGCCCTCGAGCGCCGGCTTCGCGAGGCGACCGTCGGTCAGCGACTCGACGCTTTGCACGAAGTGCTTACGCTCGACGTCGCTGAATTCGCCGTCGGCGGAGGCCGCCAAGAACATCATCTCGACCAAGGCTTCGAGCTTGTCGTTCGACAACCCCGAAACCAGGCTGGCGTTGGTCCCACTCATGGCGCCGAGTATAGGCGGGCTAGTCGCCACCCGTCGAGTCCGACTCCGACTCTTGCCCGGCCGGGGGCTTGCCGTGGCCCGACGCCGTGAGGAACGGCTCGTGCGTGAGCTGCCGCAGCACCTCGGTGGCGTAGCCGCCGGCCGGAAGAGTGAACGACAAGCGCAATGCGGGCCCGGCCCGGCCGCTCACGGCCTCGACGGTCAGGTCTGGCAACGGCGCGAACAGGTCACGGCGCGTACCCGGCGCCTCGCGCCCCAACGCGCCCAGCATGGCTTCGTCTAGGCCAAGCTCGGCCGTGATGCGTTGCTCCAACGCGAGCCCGTCGGCAGCCGCGGGGCGCATTTTGGGACCCAGCATGGGCCCGGTCAGGTGCAAATCACGAGCCTCGAAGCGTGGCTGCTCTTGCTCGAGGTTTTCGACGCGGAACATGGCGCCTGCGCCCTCGAGCCGCACGACCTCGCCCAGCAGCAACTGCTCACGACCCAGCTCGAGGCGAGCGCTAAGGTAGCGGTTGAACAGCTCTGACTGCACCACGCTAGGGAACAGCTTTTGCTCGAAGCGGTTGCGGCCACGGCCGCCGCGCGCGAGCCAGGCCAGCGCGTCGGGCAGGTTTCGCCCAGCGTGCCCGAAGCGCTGCGCGCCGAAATAGTTCGGTAGCCCCAGGCTGCGCAAGCTCGCAGCGATGGGCTGGGCGAGCGTGAGCGCGTCTTCGTGAGTATCCTGAAGGGTGATGGTGAAGCGGTTGCCCAGCAGATGCCCGGTGCGCAGCTTGTTGTCGTGGCGGGTGACGGCCAGAATTTGCGCGCCTTCGCCAAGCGAAAGTTCCGTCGAAATGGCTATTTTCGTGGCCAGTGATAGCCATTGCGTCGTGACTGCGTACTTGTCCTTCAGGCCCGCGTAGCCAATGTCGCGCTCGTTCACACCACAGGCCTTGGCCAGGCGCCGCGTCAGCTCGGGCGTGGTCAGCAGGCGCTTTTGCACGTGCACGTATTGGTGCTCGCCCTTGCCACTGGCTGCGTATGCCGGCACTTCGTCGACCACGAAGTCTTCTGGATCGGGCCCGATTTTGCCACCGACTGGCGGCAGTCCCGGGTAGGCAACGGGCGGGTCGTGAAGCGTAACTTTGCGGGCAGCGTCAACGGTGTCCAAGTAGGTCCTCAATCGCTTTCAGTAAATCGTCGCTCGCGCTCACGGCGTCTGCCACGTCTAGGTCTTGAATGCCCAAAATCAACAGCTCGGGCTCGGCCGTGCCCTCGTTGAACATGGCCAGCACCTCGGGAGGGGGCGGCGGCACGCTGTCGGCAGGCATGGCCGTCTTGTGCCCGCCTTGGCAGTCGATGATCAAAGCGGCGATGTTGTCGGGCCCGCCCTTCTCGTTGGCCCGCACCAGCAAGCGCTCGGTAACCTGGGTCGGCGTCTCCTCGAGCCCCAGCAGCTCGGCGAGCTCGGTCGCTGGCACGGGGCCGCTCAGCCCGTCGGAGCACAACAAATAGCGGTCGCCTTCGACGACTGAAAACGAGCGAATCGACACGCGCAGCTGGCCGTCCAGCCCAATCGCGCGCGTCACGATGTTTTTTGGCAACCGAGCCAGCATGTCATCATCGAGCTCGGGCCGTTGCTCCAGCACGTCGGTGAGCAGCGAATGGTCCTGCGTGAGCAGCTCGAAGTCGCCGTCGCGCATGCGGTAACAGCGGCTGTCGCCCACGTGCGCCACATGCATCAGCCCCGAGCGCGGCGAGAAGCAGCTGGCCACGACGGTGGTGCCCATGCCGCGGTGCTTGGGCGAGGTTCGCGCTATCTCGACCACGTCGCGGTTGGCCTTGTGCACGGCGGACGACAAGCGTCGCGCGCCGTTGGGCATGCCGAGGCGGTTGAACTCGGGTGCCTCGTGGGTGGCGCGGATGGTGGCGCCGAAGTAATTCTCCATCGAGCGCGAGGCCAGGGCGCTGGCCACTTCACCGGCGTTGTGGCCACCGGCGCCGTCCGCTACGACGAACAGCCCCAAATCTTCGCGCACCAGCACCACGTCCTCGTTGTGCTGGCGACGCCTGCCAATGTCAGTACGGCCGGCCGCTTTCAGTGTCAGCGCGGCCTGGGGACGGGCAGGAGGGACGTTCACAGCGCTCATATCGCGCTGGATTGTTGCAGTGGAAGCCGCGCTTGGAAACCCTTTCGCGCCGGCTTTTGGACTTGTGACAGAGGTTCAGGGCAGAATTGTGGGATGCGCCCCCCCCAGCCGCCGACGGCTCTGGTGCTTTCCGGCGGCGGGATGCGCGGCGCCTACGAGGTCGGTGTGGTGGCGGGGTTGGTCGAGGTGCTCGACGCGGAGCCTGGCTCGCCGGCGCCGTTCGACATTTTCGCCGGCACCTCGGTGGGCGCCATCAACGCCTCGTACTTTGCGGCCAACGCAGACAGCCACGATCACCGCGTCGAACGGCTGGCGGACACTTGGCAAAGCCTGCGCCTGGGCGACCACGCGCGCGTTCGTCCGCTCGGGCTCGCGCCGATGCCGGACGCGTTCCGTCGCTGGGCCAACTCGAAGATCCTGGGCAAGTCCCTGCTCGACACGCGGGCGGTCGAGGTGCTGGTGCGGCGCACTGTCGATTGGGAGCGTCTGCACCGCAACGTCGACGCCGGCACGGTGCGCGCCTTGATGGTCGCCGCGCTACACGTCGTCTCGGGCCGCACCACGGTTTTCACCGAGGGCGCGCCGGGCGTGCGCATCGAAAACACGCGCGACGAGCGCCGCGTCAGCGCCTTCGAGCGCATCACGGCCGACCACGTGCTGGCTTCGGCCGCAATTCCGCTGCTATTTCCCACGCGAAAGCTGGGCGATCACTATTACTGCGATGGCGGCTTGCGCTTCAACACGCCCATCGCGCCGGCGATTCGGGCGGGTGCCGAGCGGCTGGTGGTCATTTCCGTGCGCCACGTGCGCTCCGCGCGCGAGGTCGCGGCCGTGGAAGCCGCCGATCACGCGCAAATGCAGGATTTGAGCCCCATCTTCCTGGTCGGTAAGCTGCTCAACGCGCTCCTGCTGGATCCGGTGCAGTACGACCTTCAGGTGCTCGATCGCCTGAACCAAATGATGGAAGTTCTGGAAGAGGCACTTTCTCCAGACGATTTGGAGCGTGTGCACCGGGTTTGGGTCAGGCACCGCGGTATGCCTTACCGCCGCATCAAGACCCTGACGTTCACGCCCTCGCGTGATTTGGGTCGGCTGGCGGCCGAGTACATTCGCAAGTCGCTCAAGCTCAAAGAGTTGACACCCATCGCGCGCTACTTGCTGGAGCGCGCCTCACGCGACGCGCCGGAAGCCGAGGCCGACTGGGCCTCGTATATGCTGTTCGACGGCGGCTTCGCGCACGAGCTGATCGAAATTGGCCGCGCCGATGCCCGCGCGCGCGCCGAGCAAATCCGCGAATTTTTCAGCTGATTCGTCGCAGCCTAAGATTCGAGCAGCGAGCGAACAGGAGAGCGGGAAGGCGGTAAATTTTTTTGGGGGCGTAACGTGGCCTCAAGGTTCAAGCCGAAAGGGCTTGCCCTTCTCAGTTCGCAAAAGTGACTTCGACCTCGAAGTCACTTGCCGGGACTTCCAAAAAGTCACTTCGAGGTCGAAGTGACTTTTGGCGTTGGGAGGGGTCGTGCCGGAGGACTAAGGCGAGGAGAAGGAACGGGGGGGCTGGGAGATTTCGAGAAGAGGGATGGGATGGGTCGACTGGCCGCCTCGACGCAACCGGCAGGCCGTTGGCGCCCCGCGAGGCCGAGTGGCGGCGAACGCGTCGGGTAGCTTATCCGCTCGCTCCAAGGGCAACATTTCTTGTTCGGGGGACCGAACAAGGAATGCGTTGTCGTTCCTCTCGCACTCCCCCAGCCCCCCGACTCCCTGTTGATTCCATCCCGAGCGCCCGGAATGGCCGAAGGCCGCTACGTGAGCTTCTGCAGTTCGAGCTGCGGTTTGGCAGCCCGATGCGCTGAATGGTCAGGTCGCCTTCGTGTCGTTTCGCTCTCGCTTACTTCACGCCGCCGGAGGCGTCGTTCAAGAAGCGATACAAGTCACCTTGGGTCGAGAGCACGAGCGTGTCGTTCTCCGAGATGACCTTCTTGTAGGTGCCCATGGTCTTGACGAAAGCGTACAGGCTGCGCGCCTCCGCGCTTTGCGAGTAGGCCGCGGCGTAAATGCTGGTGGCTTTGGCGTCGGCTTCGCCCCGCATCTGTTGCACCGTCTTGTAGGCTTCGGACTCGATGACGCTCAGGTCGCGCTCGCGATCACCGAGGATTTTTGCGGCTTCGCCTTCACCCTCGGAGCGGAAGCGGGAGGCAATTTGTTGGCGCTCGGATATCATGCGCTCGTAAATTTTCTCCACCACGCTGGGGTTGTAGTTGATGCGCTTGAAGCGCACATCCAAGAGCTCGACGCCCAGCTCGGCCAGCTTGGCCTTGGCTGCGTCGCGAATTTCGTGCTCGATGGCGGTGCGCCCCTTTTGAATGGGCTGCAGTACGCCAATGGTGCCGTAGCCGTCGCTGGCGGGAGCCAGGGTTTCGTCGCGCAGCGGCGTTCGCTCTTTGGTGGTGCGAATGACCTCGATTAGGTCGTGCTTAGCGATGGCGTTGCGGACTTCACTGCCCAAAATGTCGTCCAAGCGTGATTGCGCGCTGCGCTCGTCGCGCAGGCGACGAAAGTACTCCAGCGGCTTGGTGATGCGCCAACGCGCGAACATGGCCACCGAAATGTACAGCTTGTCGCGGGTGGGCATCTCGCTGCGTTGCCCATCCCACTCCAAAATCTGCTTTTCGATCAGGTTCACCTCTTGGGTGACTGGCATCTTGAAATGAAGGCCAGCGGTCGTCACCGGTTGCCCCACGGGCTTGCCGAACTCGGTGATGATGGCCTGCTCCGTCTCTTGCAGGGTGTAGAACGACGCCGAGCCGGCGAAGAACCCGACGACGATCACCACCCACAGCAAAAAGCCTAGCTTGATGTGCTTCACGGTGCCGCCTTCGGAGTGTTGGACAGAGCGTTCAGGTTCAAGAGCGGCAACATGCCTTTCACGTCGCTGCCGACGA
>JAYUYU010000278.1:0-2432 GCA_043752365.1 Myxococcales bacterium
CGCTTGAGCTGCGAATACGCCTTGTCCGGTGCTCTCGCGGTTTGCACATACGCTTCGCGAGCATCCACCGGCAGAAAACCGCGCGGCGGTCGGCTCGGGGCTCCCTGGCCCCACGGCGTCGCGTTGCTGCGCACCAGCTCGAGTAGTTCCTCGCGCTGCACCACGGCCTTCCGAAAGCGTTCGTCGACGGCGTCCGAAAGTTTACCGAGGCGTTCGCGCTCGGTTGGCTCGACGGGGGCGAGCACGCCGTTGCGCCAGGCCTTGAGCCTCTCCACTGCCTCGGGCGCTAGCGCCTTCAAGGCCTTGTCAGCCTCGAACGGGCTCATGCCGGAGTGCGGCAGCAAGAAGGCGTAGACGCTGCCGCGCGGGCGCGTCCCGGTAACGACCTGCTCCACCGTCAGTGGTCGAGGTGAGAGGCGCAGCCAGCGCGCTTGCTTCAGCCGCGAGGCCGCGGACTTCGCCCATTTGATGAGCGCCTTGGGTTCAATCCTCGCGTCATCGCTCTCCGCTGCTGCCGCGTCCTCGTCGACGTCGGCCGCGTCTTCGCCTTCCGCTTCAAGAACGCCCAGCGCTTCCAGCTCTTCGCGCAATTGTGCGACGGGCTCGGGCGCTTCCTTGGCCCAACCGTCGAGCACGCTGCGCACCCGGTCCTCGACCGACTCTTCGGGCCCCTTAAGCGATTTGCTGAGGGCCGCCGCCAGCCGCGCGTCGTCCTGAAAGTCTTCCGGTAGGAACACGACCAAGCGCGCCCCCACCAGCGAGTTACCGACTAGCAAGCGCGCGCCAAAGCTCGGCGCCGCCTGCAACTGGTGCATCGTGGCCAGCCACAAGCTCACGCCCGCAAGCCGCGCCGCCATCGGGTTGAGATCGACGCCGTAGCAGCGTTCTTCAGCCAGAAAGGCTTTGACCTTCTGCTTCTCAAGCCCGTACTCGATCGGGTCGATGCGCTCGCCCAGCTCAATCTGCTTTTTTTCGAGGTAGGCATCCGCCAGCTGGTCGATCGCCTCGACCAAGAACGCGCCGCTGCCCATGGCCGGCTCGCAGATGCGCGCCGCGAGCAGTTCATCAGCCGTCTTGCCTTGTGTCAGTTCTTTGAGCGCGTACTTGACTAAGCAGCGGGTAAGCACTTGGGGCGTGTAGTAGCTGGCGCTCGATTCGCGATCGCGCCCGGCGAGGCGGAAGATGAAATAGCCCTGTGGGTAGCGGCGACGGGTTGGGTTGTCCTCGGCGTCCTTGAAGGTCAGCTCTTCGGTCGAGTACTTGGCAAGCTCGCGCTCCGGCACGAAGTGGCTTTGGTGCGTCGCGTCCACCTCTTTCTCCCCAGCCTTGTGGACCTCGTACAGCACCTCTTTGGCGAAGAAGCCGGTGTAGCTGAGGAGGCCCTCGTACACCGCGCCGAGCTCGCCAATCCCGAGCTGCGCGTAGCTGATGCGCCCACGGCCCCAGGCTTTGCTCCCCTTGCGTCGGCCTTCGGGCGACAGCGAGAGCAGCCGGACAACCTTTTGTAGAACCTCGTTCCGGAGCTTGACGCTCGAGAGCCGCGGCGTGCTGCGGCGGTCGAACAAAGTGGAATGCAGGCCCGTCAGAGTGAAGCCCCGCGAAAGCAGTCCCTTCTTTAGATCTGCGGTGCCATGGAGAACGGTCTGGAAGGGCTCGAAGCCGCCGTTGACGAGAGTGAACAGCTTGTCGAGGCTATCGTGAAAGAAGAAGCCGTCGCGTGCTTCCGGCGAGGCGAGCGGCACTTGTTCCAGCTCCCGCATCACTTCCAAGCTGTAGCCGCGCGCGTACTCTTCGGCCTTCATCGGCAAGCTGCCCAGCTCGCCCGCACGGGCTTCGGCGTAGAACAGGAACAAGAGCCGAAACAAATACACCAGGCACTCTTCGGTCAGTTCGCGCGCTGCGCGGTCCCCGTACAAGGCCTTCTTGCTGGTGGTGCGTACGTAGTGCACCACTTCGTTGCCGAGCAGCTCCACCGCCTCGCGCGCCGCAAACTTCAAGTTAGCGCTCACCCCCACCGCGTGTTGGTGCGAGCTTTCGTTCAAGCGATCGTGCAGTGTGGTTTCGCCCGCATTCGCCGGCACCAATAAGGCGCGTGCCAGGAGCGCGGCCGTGACCTCAAGCGCGTTCGCGTCGCGCCGCCGCAACAGCGTATCCAATTCGAAGCGCAGCCATTGGCCCTTGCCCCAACGAGCCCGCTCCGCCAGTACGACCTCGGCGCCGGCTAACACCAGCACCCAGCGCGGCGCTCGCTCTTCCGAAAACGCAAGGCTCAGCGCGTCAGAAAGACTGAGCCCGCGCGGGACCGAAAGGCCGGAGTCGGTCGCGGCCTCCGGCAACGCGGCGGCTTCATCCAGCGTGAGCTCGAACAAAGACTCGGTCGGGTCGGCGGGCCCACCCTCTAAAATCCAGAGAAAAGGCGCCCCACCAAGCTC
>JAYUYU010000279.1:0-6388 GCA_043752365.1 Myxococcales bacterium
CCTGTGAAAAAATCTGGGTCCGTCCAGAGCCGTTAGGGCGGCGCGCGTCACTCGTAGCGGATTGCTTTGATTTCGATTTCGATTTCGCCGGCGGGGCGAGTGACGCTCACGACGTCGCCGACTTTGCGCTTCATGAGCGCTTTGCCGAGGGGGGATTGGAAGCTGATGCTGCCGCTGGAGGGCGAGGCTTCGTCGGGGCCTAAAATGAGGTAACGGCTCTTCTTGCCGTTTTCGTCCTCGACGTCGACGGTCGCGCCGAACCGTACCTCTTCGTGCGTGCCCTCTTGCTTGACGACGACGGCGGCGTCCAAGCGCTTGGTCACGAAGCGAATGCGGCGATCGATCTCGCGCAGCTTTTTCTTACCGTAAATGTACTCGGCGTTCTCGGAGCGATCACCCTGCGCCGCGGCTTCGGCCACTTCGTGGACGACCTTGGCACGGTCGACGTTCAGCAGCTGATTCAGCTCGGCTTGCAGCTTCTTGGCGCCTTCGGGGGTCAGGTAGTTAGGCATGGTAGGCTCCCGGCGTGAGACGAACGCACGGGCTCTTGCTCGCTCTGGGAATCGTGGTGCTAGGTGTCGTGGGCATCCTCGTGGGCATCTTTGCCTACCTGCCCGGCTACATCGAGAAGCGGGTCGTAGCAGAAGCCAAGGCGCGCGGCATCGCGCTTACGCCTGGTGAAATTTCTTTCGGTTTTGGCTGGGTTCAGCTGTCGGGCGCCACGGCCAAGCTGGTCGGCGCGCCCGCGTTCGAGGCCAAGATTCGACTGGTCGACGTGACGCTGCAAGGCTTCGAGCCTGTGCAGGTGCAGCTCTCGGACGTGCAAGTCGGGGTCAGCGGCAGCTTGCCGCGCGTGCTGCTGGAGCTGGGCGAGTGGACGAAGAACCACGCCGACGCGTTCGCGGCGCCGCTGGTAGCCAGCCGCGTGAGCTTGCGCGTGGCTGAGGTGCCGGCCGGTGCCCCGTGGCTGGAGCTGTCGAATGGCTTCTTGACGCGAACCGTGGCGGGCGCGGCGTTCTCTGCGCAAAGCTGCAAACTGTCCGGCTTCGAAATCGGTAAAGTGGGCGCCGGCTTCACTAAAACCGGTGGCAACGTCAGCATTGGCTTCGGCGACCAAAGCGCACAGGCGGCGCCGTTGCGGCTCGACGCCAGCTTGGACGCCAAGGGCGCAGGGCAAATGAGCGTGGTGCTGACGCCCACCAAGTTGGGGCTCTTGAGCAAGGGCTTGGGCAGCCCGCTCCCGCTACCGGGTGTGATCGCGTCAGGCAAGGTCGAGCTGTCGTTTCCGGCAGGGCTGGGCAACGAGCTTGCGGGAAACAAGAGCGTTCCCGAGCGCCTGGCGCCAGAAATCACCGGCAAGTGGACTTCGAGCTTGCAAGGCTTCGTACCGCCGCATCCACCCGAGCTCGACGGCTTCGTGTTCGGCGACGTCACGACCTTCGACAGTGATCTGCGCGTCGATGGCGCGCGCAACCGCGTAACGTTCAGCAACGCCAAGCTCACGGCCGGAAAGTTCGAGCTGAGCGGCGGCGGCAGCGTGCTGCGCGAAGGTGCGCACGCCAGCGTGGACCTCGAACTGAAAGGCGCGCTGCCGTGCGACACCTTGGCGGGCGCGGCGGCCGAGTCGCGGCTGGCACAGCTGCTGGGGCGCGCCTCGGGCAAGCAAGGCAAGCGCACCGCCCTGGCTATCGTGCGCGGCGAGGTTTCGGTCGAGGTGGGGGTCAAGGCCAGCACGCAAGATCTGCTCAACGCCAAGCTGACTCAGAAGATCGGGGTCGGCTGCGGGCTGCGACCGCTGTCGATCGCCGAGCTGATAGCGCTCGCCCCGACCGCCAGGGACTTACAAGCCATCGGCAACGAAGTCGGCAAAAAGCTGGAAGACATCGGCAAGGACCTGGGGTTGCCGCCGGTTCCCTCCGGCCTAGCGCTGCCCCCGCTGCCCAGCTTTCCGCGGCTCGACACGCCTCAAAAGCCGGCCGACAACGCCGCGCAAAAGAAGCTGGCGGCTCCCGCGCCCTCTGGCTAAACACGCTTCATGGCCGTGATCGCGATCGTTGGAGCAGGCATGATGGGCTGCGCGCTTTCAGCGCCGTTCGTCGCGAACGGTCACGAAGTGCGGCTGGTGGGCACCCCGCTCGATCACGACATCGTGGTGGCGCTCAAGGCTTCAGCGCCGCATCCCAAGCTACGCGCCAAGGTGCCGGGCGTCACGGCGTACTTCGTGGAAGAACTAGCGGCGGCGCTCGAGGGCGCCGACGCGATTGCGCTCGGGGTCAGCTCGGCGGGAGTGCGTTGGGCGGCCGAAGCGCTGGCGGCCGAACTCGCGCACGCACCCAAGCCAGTGCTGATGGTTTCCAAAGGTCTGGTTTGGCAAAACGCGCGGCTCGACGTGCTGCCGGACGTGTTCCAGGCGTGCTTGCCGGCCGCAGCTGCCGCCCGCGTTTCGCCGGTGGGGGTAGCGGGCCCATGCATCGCCGGTGAGCTTTTGCTCGGCGTGCCGACAAGCGTCGTTTTCACCGGGCGCTCGCCCGAGGCTTGCGAGGCCTGGGCGGCGCTAGCGCGGGGGCCGTTCTACTTCGTGCACGTGGAGCCGGACGTGGTGGGCGCCGAGACGTGCGCGGCCTTGAAAAACGCCTTCGCTATGGGGGTCGGCTTCGGCGCGGGCGTGCACCAGGCGCGCGGCGGCCAAAGCGGCAGCGTGGCGCACCACAACTACGAGAGCGGCGTATTTTCGCAGGCCATTTTGGAGATGCAACGACTGGTAGAGCTGAGCGGCGGGCGCGCCCAGACGGCCGTGGGCTTGCCCGGCACAGGGGACCTGACGGTCACGTGCAACGGCGGGCGCACGGGGCGCTTCGGCAAATGGCTGGGTCTAGGCCTGTCGCTCGCCGAAGCGATCGAGAAGATGGAGGGCGCGACGCTCGAGTGTCTCGAGGTGCTGCGCGAGTTGGACCGTGCGCTCGAAAGCTTCGACGCCGCTGGCCGCACTCAGGCGCAGGAGTTGCCGCTGCTGCGGCACCTGCTGGACGTGGCGCTGCGCGGCGCGCCCGTGGCGATGCCGTTCGCGCGCTTCGGTCGCTAGAGCTTGCCTTTGCCCAGAGTGAAAGCGACCGAATAGCTGATGACAGTCGGTCCAGCCTTCGGCTTCTCGAACTGCACCTTGCCGAACGCGGCGACCATACACTCTTGAAAGCCCGCGCCGCGGATTCTGGTGCGAGGTTGCTCCGTCACCGGCGCGCCGCCAGCGCGCGGAATTTTCAGGTCGACACCGAAGCTACCGCCCTGCCACGGCTCTTCAGCTAGGCGATAACAGTCCAAAAATGCCGGGAACCTTTGCTCGAGAGCGCGGCGAAACGGTGCCTTTTCTTGCGCATCGTTCTTGCCGCCGCCGACGTGCATACCAAGCTGCTCGACCCGTAGCTCTGGCAGGGCTCTGTCGGGTGTCGGCTCTGCACCCCCCGGCAGTGCCGGAGAAGGAAATGACGGGCGCGGCGCGGCACCGGGGACGCGCTTCGCAGCGCCCGAAACACCCGGCTGCATAGGCGCCTCGTCGCCCGTAGGCGCGCTTTCGCCGACGCTGCCGGCGGGCGCCGGAGCGAGCGGCGCGTGTTGGGTCGCGCAGCCCAAAATGCACGACAGCAAGAGTGCCCCCAGCGCGGGGCAGGAGGCGGGCGGCGCGCGTCTAGCGTCCATGATCCGCCCCCTTTTCCCGCGAATCGACAGCCAAAGCAACCACCCGCGCGCGCAAATCAGCGCGCGAGCGGTTGGCGGTTGGGTCGCGCGGCGCTACGCTAGCCTGCTTGAACGACCTCCGGCTGGTTGCCTTGATCTTGTTGTGCAGCGCGGCCTCCGGGGGCTGCTCGTCGGAAGCCATCGACGATTCGCCAAACGGCACCCCGGGCGGCGTCAGCGGGGCTGCGGCCATGCCTGAGTTGGTCACGCTCGTCGAAGTGTACGCGCCCGGCACGAAGATCGCGCTCAGCGCGACCGCGCTCGCCTTCAACCCCACCATCGACGGAGAGCTGTGGGTAGCGCTGCGACAGTTTCCGAGCGGCAAGCCCTGCACCAAAAAAGTCGACACGGGCTGCGCCGCGCTGCAGGGCGCAATGGCCGTCGTGACCGACGCGACCGGAGAAGGGCCTGCCGGGGTCATCAAAGAAGACGGAAACTCGTGGCACTTCATGCGCCGCCCGAGCTCCGTTGCCTGGGGTGAAGGCGCCCTGTTCGCGACCTGCGGCGAGAGCCTAACCGACAACTACGAGGACGACGCCATCCCCTACGCGGGCCCGGCGTTGTGGTCCTCCGACCCGGACATTTTCGGCGTGAAGCCGCTGCCGACACAGAACGGCACGCACCTAGACATGTTGCACGAAACTCCCTTGTGCATGGGCATTGCACACGAGTCGGCCAACGCTTATTGGGCCTTCAACGGCCTAGCCGGCTCGCTCGACCGAGTAGACTTCCACGCGCCCCATCAAATTGGCGGGGAAGATCACTCCGACGGTGAAGTGCATCGCTACGCCGCGGGCCAGCTCGCTCGCGAGGCCGAGGTGCCGGGTCACATCGCCTACGACGCGGCCCGCAGCTTGGTCTACGTCGCAGACACCGGTCACGGCCGCGTGCTCAGCGTCGACCCCAGCACGGCCGAGCCGGGCGACGACATCGTGTACTACGAACAACTGCAGAGCAGCGGCTTCAGGGACGGCGCGACCGTGAAAGAGCTCGTACCGCCCGGCTCGTTGCAGAAGCCCAGCGGCCTTGCGTTGGCGGGCGAGAGCGCGGGCGACGTGCTGTACGTGACCGACAACGCGACCAGCCGCATCCACGGCTTCGACCTGAGCGGAAAATCCCATAAGACATGGGCGACGGACTTACCGTCTGGCTCGCTCGCTGGCATCGCCATTGGCCCCGACAAAAAACTTTACGTGACCGACTTGCTCACCGGCAGCGTGTACCGCGTCGAGGTCACCACCGAGTGAGGCTGCCCGGAGCGCCGCCATGAAGCTGGGCGGCATTTTACTTTTGGCCTTCGGGCTGTCGATGGACGCCATGGCGGTAGCGGCTACGCGGGGCTTGCTGGTACGCCAAATTCGCTTCCGCCATGTTGCGTTGGTGGCCGGTTTTTTCGGCGGTTTTCAGACCTTGATGCCGCTGCTTGGTTGGTTGCTCGGCAGCCGCGTGGGCAAAGCCATCGAAGCGTGGGATCACTGGGTCATCTTCACGCTCTTGGGCGGCATCGGCGGCAAAATGCTGTGGGAAGCCTTTCAAGGCAACGAAGAGACCAAGGCCGACGATGCCGACGCGTTCGGGTTGCGGGTCATGCTGCTGCTCGCGCTCGCGACCAGCATCGATGCCCTGGCGGCCGGCTTCGCGCTACCGCTGATGAACGCCCCGCTGGGTCTCTCGCTGGCGGCCATCGGCATGACGACCGCGCTCTTGAGCGCGCTCGGCCTATTCGCCGGTCACCGTTTTGGCGCCGCTCTTGGCAGCCGACTGGGCGCCGTGGGCGGCATCGTCCTGATCGGCCTCGGTCTCAAGACGCTGGTCGAGCATTTGAACGCGAGTTAGCGCGCCTTCAGCCGAACAGCGGCAGCGCGTTGCCGGGCAGCGGGTAGAGCGCTTCGTCGACGCCGGCGAGTTGCCTGAACGCGTGGTGAACGTGCTCGGGACGAATGCGCACGCCGTCCGTGCCGTCTACGCCGTCAACGACGGCAAGCGAGCCCGGGTCGACGAGGCGAGCGCGCTGGTCAGGCGTCGTTCCGCCGATCACGCGGTCGCCCGGGATGCCAGGGCCCATGGCAAAGACGCTGGTGACCGGCCAATGATCCTTGCCGGCACCGGCGCCATCACCGTTGTAGAAAGGCCCGCGACCAAAATCAGAAGCCGCAACCATGATCAGGTTTCCGCCCAGCTCCGCCTGCGCAAGTGTCATCAAATAGTCGATGCCGAACAGCAGCTTGGACAACTGCAGCGGCTGGTTGCGGTCATGGTTGGCGTGCGTATCGAAGCCGCCGAGATTCAGGTTGGCAGACACCGCAATGCCAGCCTTGAAGGCCGCTACCGCCAACTGCGCCTGCTGCATCATGCGCTGCAAGTCGCCCAGCCCCGGTACTTCGACCAGCTTGTCCGGAATCTGCAGGGCACTCAGCTCGCCGTCGCGGGCGCGCGCTGCCGCCAAGTCGTTCATGGACGCTTGCAGTTTAGGCAAGTACTGCGCGTCGTGCAGGGCCTGTAGGCGTTCGGCTTGAGAAGCGCGAATGCGACCAGCCGTGGACGCCGAGTGGAACGAGTCCATCGACATGGCGTTGTTCGGGTCCACCTTGTTGACGAGCGCTAGCTTTTTCATGGCGTCGGCGCCCGAAACGCGCGTCAAAGGCACGAGGCCGGC
>JAYUYU010000280.1:0-2423 GCA_043752365.1 Myxococcales bacterium
AAGCTCTGCGTGCCGCCCAGCACAGCCGACAAGGCTTCGAAGGCGGTGCGCACCACGTTGTTCAACGGATCTTGTGCGGCCAAGCTGATACCGGAGGTCTGGCAGTGCGTGCGCAGCTCGAGCGAGCGCGGGTCTTTCGGCGCGTAGCGCTCGCGCAGCAGCGTCGCCCACAGCACGCGCGCGGCGCGCAGCTTGGCAATCTCGGTGAAAAAATCCATACCGATGCCGAAGAAGAACGACAGGCGCGGCGCAAACTGGTCGATGTCGAGCCCCCGCGCGCGGACCGCGCCCACGTACTCCAGCGCGTCGGCGAGAGTGAGCCCGAGCTCCAGCTCCGCCGTCGCGCCGGCTTCGTGCATGTGATAGCCCGAGATCGAAATCGGGTTGTAGCGAGGCAGCTCGCGGCTGGCGTACTCGATGATGTCCGTGCAAATGCGCAGCGACGCTTGGGGCGGGTAAATGTAGGTATTTCTGACCAGAAATTCCTTGAGAATGTCGTTCTGCAACGTGCCGCTGAGCGCCCGCCCAGGCACGCCCTGCTCTTCGGCCGCGACCAGGTAACAGGCCAGCACCGGCAGCACCGCGCCGTTCATGGTCATCGAAACGCTGACGTCGCCGAGCGGAATGCCGTCGAACAGGCGCTTCATGTCTTCGACGCTGTCGACGGCTACACCCGCTTTGCCGACGTCCCCGCGAGCGCGCTCGTCCGTGCTGTCGTAGCCGCGATGCGTGGGCAAGTCGAAGGCGACGCTGAGGCCCTTCTGCCCACCGGCCAGGCACTGCTTGTAGAACGCGTTCGATTCCTCGGCGGTCGAGAAGCCTGCATACTGGCGGATGGTCCAGGGGCGACCGCCGTACATGCTGGCGCGCAGTCCGCGCGCGTACGGGTACTGACCTGGAAGCGCCGCCAGCTCGGGCAAGCCCGCGACGTCGGCGGCGTCGTAAACCAGCTGCCGTGTAACGCCTGCGGGCGTGCGACTGGCAAGCTCCTCGGGTGCTTTGCCGGTTTCGGCCTGAACTTGCGCGTCGAAACGCGCTCTGCGATCGCCCGTCATGGCGCCTAGCTACCGCGCTTCCTGTCTCGCAAAATGCGCCCGAGCGCGCGGCCCGCCACGAGCGCGATCTCGTCGGCGCGCCGCGTGAGGTCGAGTGATTGCTCGAAGCCTGCCAACAGCCAGACCAAGCTGGCACGGTCCGACACCGTGACGACTGTCACGTAGACCTCGTTGAGCGCGTCCGGCGGCAGCGCCTCGCGCAGCTCGCGATGGTTGGGCGTGTTGGGTATCGGGCCCAAGTAGAAGCCCGACTTGACCGCGGTCTCGAGCACGCTGGGTTGATGCGAGAGCAGCGAGATGAACTTGGCTGTGGTGCGTCGCTCGATGGCTGGCGACGCCACTCGACCATCGAAGCTGGCATTTTTGACGGCGAAAACGATGGACGCGGCTGGCGCCAGGCAATCGCGCAGAAGCTCCAGCACGGCCTCCGGCGACGTAGCGACTTCGAGCCGCTCACGTGTCGTGGCAGGGTTGGGCACTGCGGGCGCTGGGACCGACGGCGGCCTGGCAACCTGCTGGTCGAGCTGGGCCGCCCCACGCACCAGATCGACCGGCGGCGGCCTCGAACGCCAGCTGAGCGCCACTCCCTCCGCCTCGGGCAGCACACTGGGCGGTACCGCCAAGCGTGCCGGGACGACGCTGGGCGGCCGTACCGGCAACATGGACCGCCGCACCAATGGGATGGGCGCGTCGCTCCGGGCACCGGTGTCGAGCTTGATCAGCGGGATGGGGGCTTGGCTACTTTGAGAGTTCTCGGAGCCGCGCCTGGGCGGCAGCACTGAAACTTTAGCTCCCGGTTGCAACCGATCGAGAGCCGCCTTCACGGCTTCGAGCGAGGCGTGCAGCACCCTGACGGTCTGGTCCAGGTGGTAGGCGAACTCTTGCCCAATGTGCAGGTCGAGCGGCTCGACCGCCGCCACGTCCACGCGGCCGGTTCTTGGATCTACATGCACCGGGACCGCGAGCAGGCGCCGACATAGCCCGGCGGGCAGCCGAGCAAACAGCTCGGGCGAAGCCCGCACGGTCATCACCGACGGTAGTTCCGAGCGCGCCAGTTCCTGCTCCACACGAGAAAGCAGGCCTTGGTCGCGCTCGGCGAGGGCCTCGGGCAAGGACAAACCTCGCTCGACGACGAGCAGCAGCGCCGCTTCGATATCTGCCAGCGGCACTCCACTCTCGATCAGCCGGCGCGCAAGCTCGACCGTCACCAGGTCAAGCTAGCATCCTTGGCGGCTAGGGCGTGTCCCTGAATCCTCAAACTACCCGTAAACCTGCCCGTGCCCGTGCCCGCGAGGAGCAAGGCGACGAGCCGCGTGGGGTGGGGCCCCGCTGAATTCACTTCAGCGGGGCGGGGCGGCGCGTGCCGCC
>JAYUYU010000281.1:0-2423 GCA_043752365.1 Myxococcales bacterium
GGTGAGCCCGAGCAGATCCTGATTCTGCCCTTGCGGAATTCCGTATTGTTTCCGATGTCGGTGGTGCCCATCAACGTCGGCCGGCCGCGCAGCGTGCGCCTCGTCGAAGAGCTGGCGGGGGAGGACAGCGCGCTGGTCGGCGTGTTGACCCAGCGCAACGCCGACACGGTGGAGCCTGGCTTCGAAGACCTGTACGAGATCGGTACGCTGGCGCGTGTCGTCAAGGTCATCCGGCTCGGGCCTGCCAACTACAGCGTCGTTTTGAACGGCCTCGGCCGCTTCAAGCTCAAGCAGCCCCACGGCCTCGAGCCGTACATGCGCGCTGAGGTCGAGCGGGTGTCGGAGCCCACCGAGATGGGCACCGAGCTGCGCGAGCTGGGGCGCAAGCTGCGCGAAAGCACGCGCCAAGTGCTCGGGCTCCTGCCCAACTTGCCCAAGGAAACCGCGAGCATTCTCGACAACGTGCGCGAGCCGGGCGCCTTGGCCGACCTGATCGCCTCGAACTTCCCGGAAGAGCACGCCAGTATCGCGGTGCGCCAGCGCATCCTCGAGGCCTTCGACGTCAAGGAGCGAGTCGGCCTGGTGCTGGGCATGGTCGAGCGTCAGCTCGAAGTGCTGCGTGTGAAGGACGAAATCTCTTCGCTGGTGCAGACCGAGCTCAGCCGGTCGCAGCGTGACTACGCGCTCCGCCAGCAAATGCGGATGATCAAAGAAGAGCTGGGCGAGGCCAGCGACGACGACGAGGTCGAGCAGCTGCGCGACCGAATCGCTCGCGCCGAGCTACCGCCGGAAGCCGAAAAAACGGCCCGAAAGCAGCTGTCGCGCCTGAGCGGCATGCAGCCGCAATCCGCCGAATTTCAAGTCACCCGCACCTACGTGGAGTGGCTGGCTGATTTGCCTTGGAACCGCACCACGCCCGATCGCATCGACGTGAAGGAAGTACGGCGCTGCCTGGATGAGGACCACTTTGGCCTCGAGCGCGTGAAGAAGCGCATCGTCGAGTACTCCGCGATTCGGCAGCTGCGCCGCGACAAGAAGGGCCCGATTTTGTTGTTCGTCGGCCCACCAGGCGTCGGTAAGACGTCGCTCGGCCGCTCCATTGCGCGCGCCATGGGCCGTCGCTACGGCCGCATCTCGCTCGGCGGCGTGCGCGACGAGGCAGAGATCCGCGGGCATCGGCGCACTTACGTCGGCGCGTTGCCGGGCCGCATCATGCAAGCGCTCAAGAAGGTGGGCTGTCGCAACCCCGTCTTGGTGCTCGACGAAGTCGACAAAATGGGCTCGGACATGCGCGGTGACCCAGCGGCAGCGCTGCTCGAGGTGCTGGATCCGGCGCAGAACGACACCTTTCAGGATCACTACATCGATTTGCCGTTCGACCTGTCGGAGGTGATGTTCATCGCCACCGCCAACTACCGCTACAACATCCCCGACGCGCTGCGCGATCGCCTGGAAATGATCGAGGTGCCGGGCTACACCCGCACCGAAAAATGCTCGATTGCTCGGCAATTTTTGGTGCCGAAGCAGATCAAAGAGCACGGCCTCACCACCCTGCAAATAGAGTTCGAGAAAGAGGGCATCGAATGCCTGGTCGACTCGTACACGCACGAAGCCGGCGTCCGTAACCTCGAGCGTGAGGTGGCGGCGGTCTGTCGCGACGTGACCGTCAAAATTGCGGACGGTACGGCTCCCGAGCACACCCTGGTGACGGCCGAGCTGGTGCGCGAGCTGCTGGGCCCCGAGAAGCACCACCCCGAGCTGTCGGAGCGCAAGCTCTCGCCTGGCATCGCGGTGGGGCTCTCGGTCTCGGGTGCTGGCGGCGACTTATTGTTTATCGAAGCGACCAAGATGCCGGGCAAAGGTGAAATTTTCATCACCGGCAGCTTGCGCAACGTCATGAAAGAGTCGGCCGCCACCGCGGTGTCGTTCGTGCGCTCACGCGCCGAGCGACTACGGCTCGACCCGCAGTGGCTGAAGTCCATCGACCTGCACCTGCACGTGCCACGCGGCGGCTCGGCGCGCGACGCGGCCAGCGCGGGCGTCGCCATGTTCGTAGCGGTGACGTCGTTGCTGCTCCGCGCGCCGGTCAAGCCGGACGTCGCAGTCGCCGGCGAGCTCACGTTGCGGGGTAGCGTGCTGCCGGTTGGCGGCATCAAAGATCAGGTGTTGGCCGCGCACCGCGCCGGCATTCGAGAAATCGTACTGCCCGCCGGAAATGCTCGTGATCTCGAGGAGATACCGGCCGAAATTAAAGCTGATTTGCGCTTTCATTTGGTGTCGCGGCTCGACGAAGTGCTGCCGCTGGTGCTGGCCGAGCCCGAGGCGGACCCGGATGAAGACGAAGCCGCGCCCGCAGCGGGCGGCCAAGCGCACGTTTGAGTTGTGAGGCGTGAGGATTGAGGATTGAGTTGAAGCGTGTCGTC
>JAYUYU010000282.1:0-2421 GCA_043752365.1 Myxococcales bacterium
CGCGGCGCAATCATCGAGGTCAACGCCGCGCCAGGGCTGCGTATGCACCTAGAGCCGTCGGCCGGTACGGGTCGCGCCGTCGGCGAGGCCATCATCGAGACGATGTTCCAACCGGGTGATGACGCGCGCATTCCGATCGTCGCCGTCACGGGCACTAACGGCAAGACCACGACCACGCGCTGCATCACGCACATTTTGGCTCGCACTGGCCTGCGCGTGGGCATGACCTGCACCGACGGCATCTACGTCGAAGGTCGCCGCATCGACACCGGCGACTGCAGCGGTCCCAAGAGCGCGCGGGCGGTGCTGATGCACCCGCGCGTCGACGCGGCGGTGTTGGAGACGGCACGCGGCGGTATTTTGCGCGAGGGCTTGGGCTTCGACCTGTGCGACGTCGCGGTCGTGACCAACGTGGGCGAAGGCGACCACCTGGGTCTCAACGGCATCGATGAAATCCGCGATTTGGCGCGCGTTAAAGCCGTGCCAGTGCGTGCGGTTTCGGCGCGCGGCGCCGCCGTGCTCAACGCCGACGACCCGCTGGTGGTCGAGATGGCCAAGCTGTGCCGCGGCACGGTCATCTACTTCAGCCGCAACCCTAGCTCACCCGTGCTGGCGCAGCACCGCGCGGCGGGCGGCACCGTCGTGACGGTCATCGACGGCCAGCTGGCGATAGCGCGGGGCCGGCAGGTGACGCCGGTGGCGCGCGTCGATCAGCTACCGCTCACGGTCGGTGGTCGCGTCGGCTTCCAGGTCGACAATCTGCTGGCGTCGGTGGCGGCCGCGCATTGGCTGGGCATTCCGGTCGAGGCGATTCGCTCGGGCGTAAAGAGCTTCACCAGCGATGTCGCCAGCGCGCCGGGTCGCTTCAACGTGCTGACGCACCAGGGCAGCACCATCGTGCTCGACTACGGGCACAACGCTTCGGCGTTGATTGCCTTGCACGAGGCGCTGGCGAAGTTTCCGCACAAGCGCCGCAAGGTCGTGTACACGGCCGCCGGCGACCGCCGTGACGTCGACATCAAGCGCCAAGCCGAGCTGCTGGGCGGCTTCTTCGACGAAATCTACATCTACGAAGACCAGTGCACCCGGGGCCGCGCCGACGGCGAAATTTTGCGCTTGATGCGCGAAGGTCTCGTGAGTGGTGACCGGAGCCCGCGCGTGCTGCAGGCCCCCGGCGAAATGGCCGCCATCGGCGCCGCCATCGCCGGTCTCGAGGCGGGCGACTTGTTGCTGTGTCAGGTCGACCAAGTCGAAGAGGCGTTGGCGTTCGTGAGCGGCCTGCTGAAGCAATCCGAAACGACTTCGCGCCCCCTGGCCCAAATGGCCGCGAACTTCGCCGCCGCCCTGATGGGCGTCCTGGGCGGCATCGGCAGCGCGTAAGCGCGCTTTTAGCTAGCACTCGGCCAGCAGCGTGTCGTTTAGACACACTGCCGGTTTGACTTCGGGGACCGGTAGCTGCAAACGAGTGGAGCCTTCACCTCACGCTTTCAGTGAGCCAGGCCCCAACTCCCATGGCAGTAGCCAAATTTCCAACGCCTCCGAACTTCCCGTCATTTTCGTTCCGCTGGCTCACGACTGGCCTGGTGGTCGTCGGCCTGTTGCTGTTCGCCTGGACGGGCTTCTACACCGTGCCGGCCGAGTCTGAAGGGGTGGTGCTGCGCTTTGGACGGTTTCACCACGTCGTGCCATCGGGCCTGCATTTCAAGCTGCCGCTCGGCGTCGACATCGCGCACGTCGTGCCCGTCAAGCGCCAGCTCAAGGTGGAGTTCGGCTTTGGCACCGACAACGCCACGGCAGCGTCGCAGACGGGCCCGCAAGCGGAGTGGAACGAGGTGAAGGCGATGGTCACGGGTGACCTGAACGCCGCCCTGGTCGAATGGGTCATTCAGTATCGCATCGAAAGAGCTGATCTCTACCTGTTCAACGTGCGCAACCCCGACGAGACCCTGCGCGACGCCTCGGAGAGCGTAATGCGCGAGGTAGTGGGCGACCGCACCGTCGACGAGGTCATCACCATCGGCAGGCAAGAGGTCGAAGACGAGGCGCTGCAGAAGTTGCGCTTGCTGATCCACGGCTACGGCATGGGCATCAAGGTAGACCAGGTGCAGCTCAAGAACGTCAACCCGCCCGAGAAGGTGCAGGCCTCGTTCAACGAAGTGAACCAAGCCCAGCAAGAACGAGAGCGCGCCATCAACATCGCCAACGGCGAGTACAACAAAGAGGTCCCTCGCGCCCGGGGCCGCGCGGCGCAAACCATTCGCGCCGCCGAGGGCTACGCCAAGCAACGCGTGAACGAGGCCGAAGGCGAGGTCGCGGCGTTCAACGCCCTGCTGGCCGAATACAACAAGGCGCCCGAAGTGACCCGGCGTCGCCTCTACCTGGAGACGATGGCCGAAGTGCTGCCGAAGGTGAAAAACAAAG
>JAYUYU010000283.1:0-33124 GCA_043752365.1 Myxococcales bacterium
AAAGACGAGAGCGCCCTGGGTGCGGTCAATCCCGATGGAACGCCGGGAGACGCGCAGACGCCGCCGACGACCAACGCCACGGACGTGGAAGCGTGGCTCAAGAAGGGCGACTACAAGAGCTGGACGTGCGAAACGGCGAGTCATTCGCAGCTCAAGGTCTCGCCTCATGGTTTGAACCGTGTCTGCTCGAACGACATCGCGGCACGTTTTGCCGGCGTCGTCGGTGCCGAACGGCCGGTGAACACCGCCTCGGTGAAGGAATTGTACGACGATTCATCGAAGCTCGTCGGCTATGCAGTCGGCGTCAAGGTCAAGCCGAAGAGCGCCGGTGGTGACGGCTGGTACTGGTACGAGCGAGTGCCGCTCGATAGCCAGGCCCCCCACGACAAGAATGGGGTCGTCGCCGACGGTTTGGGCAGCGCTGGTGCAGCCAAGACCATCTGCGTCGGCTGTCACGCCGGGGCGGGGTCCGACAACCTGCACGACGTCATGGGCTCGTCGGACTTTGTCTACCTTCAGGCCAAGGCGGAAACACTGAATCCCGACGGCGACGCGCAGACGCCACCGACGACTGGCGCAGACGCCGTCGAGGCCTGGCTTGCAAAAGGCGACTACAAGAGCTGGGCATGTGAGACCGTCGAGCACCCGCAAATGAAGGTGTCCCCCCACGGCATCAACCGGGTTTGTTCGAACGACCTAGCCGCCGGCTTCAAGGGCCTCGACGACGAACGCCCCCTCGGAACCGCGTCGGTCAAGGAGTTGTACGACGACGCGTCTACGTTCGTGGGCTACGCGGTGGGCGTGAAGGTCGCAGCGCTTAGTAAAGGCGGGGGCAACTGGTACTGGTACGAGCGCCTATCGCTCGACAGCACTGCTCCCCCGCGCGTAGTGGCCGACGGCCTGGGCGACACTGGCCCAGCCAAAAGCATTTGCGTCAGCTGTCACGCGGGTGCCGGCTCCGATCAGCTGCACGCCGTGATGGGCTCTTCCGACTACGTGTACCTCCAAGTAGCTCCCTGACGGCTGGAAAGCGGCTTAGGGGGCCACGCAACGCTCCCCTGAACACTTCGGCAGGGCCGCGTCGCTGCAGTCCTTGTCTTTGGCACATTGGACGCACTCTTGGTCCTTGCAGATAGGCAGCGCTGGATCCCCGCAGTCTCGATCTTCACCACAGGCAACGCACTGCTCGCCCTTGCAGATGGGCAGCGCGGGGTCCTGGCAGTCGGCGCTGGCGGCGCACTCGACGCACTTGCCCTCGCCACAAACCGGCGCCCCAGCGGTGCAGTCCTTGTTCGTGAGGCACGCCACGCAATCGCGGGAGGTGACATCACACAAGGAGGCTTGGGGCTCGCGGCAGTCTGCGTTGGAGCTGCATGCAAAATGGCACTTGCGATCGACACCACAAGCGCGCGGCGCGGCGCAATCGGAGTCGACCAGACACTCATGGCATTTGCCGTCGTTTAGGTCGCAGACCGGGTCCACGGCTCCGCAATCAGCGCTCGACGCGCACTCCGAACACTGCGCGCGGGCGCCCGCGCAGATGGGCTCGCCCTTGGACGCGGCGCAGTCTGCGTCGCCGTTACAGCCGACGCACGCGCCCGTGTCAGTCAAACAGATAGGCGCGTCTCCCGGACAGTCGCCGTCAGCTGCGCAGCGCGCGTGACACTTGAAGTCGTCCGGAAAACAGGCCTCCGCAGCGCCGCAGTCCGCTTGTACGCCGCATTCTCGACACGCCCCGAGCACGCAGGCTGGCTTGTCCGAGCCTTTGCAGTCCCCATTAGAGACGCATTCGGTGCAGCCGAGGCCGACGGTACAGCCGTAGGCGCACTTGCTTCCGCCGATCGCGCAGCCGGAGGCGCTTCCGTTGGAATCGGCACCGCTACAAGCCACAGCGAGCAGCGTCGACACGGTAGTCACCAAGACCAAGCTAAGCGCGCGCAGGACTGCGCCTCGCTTCGATGTGCGAGTTATTTGCATACTGAACACTACGCTACCACAGCCCCGCCGCTCGGAATACTCGCGCGTTGACATGGACTTTGCGGTCGTCAACCGTCCGCGACGCGTGATGAATGCGGAGCTCTTGTCGGCGACCATCCGACTCGATTTCGCCAGCGGACATAAATTTGAGCGGGGCTCCCCACTACCTGACCCACTCGTCAATTTGTGTGTTCGGAAAGGCGAGTGCGTCAAGGATTTGTCGGATTCCGTGGCGTCACGCCACAATCAGGGCTCTTGCTGCGGCACTTCGCGCCAGCGCTAGTCGGCGAAAATCCGGCAGAATGAAGCGCTTGATGGCAGATCGAAAAGTAGAGACCGCCCCCGCCTCTGCACCATTGGACTCGTCGCTGCCACCAGTTGGAGTGTTGATCGTCGACGACCGAAAGGAAAACCTTTTGGTTCTCGAGGTCGTTCTCGAACCGCTGGGTCAACGCGTCGTCAGGGCGCAGTCGGGCCATGATGCACTGCGCGCCGTCGCCGACGAAAAATTTGCCGTCATTTTGATGGACGTCCGCATGCCGGGCCTCGACGGTTTGGAGACCATGCGGCTACTCCGCCAGCAGGAAGGTCGCCGGCGGGTACCGATCATCTTCATCAGTGCGGCCGAGGAAGAAGAGCAGGTCTTCAGAAGCTACTCCGCAGGCGCGGTGGATTACATCAGAAAGCCCATCGACGCCGAAGCACTTCGCTCGAAAGTGTCGGTGTTCGTTCACCTCCGGCAGCACGAGGTCGCGCTGGAGGCCGCGCACGCTGAGGTCGAGCAACGGGTCGCTGAGCGCACGGCCGAGCTTGCGGAGGCGAATAGGGCGCTTGCTCGCGAGATCGTCGAGCGGAAGGGCGCCGAGCAGCGCCTCACGGAGCTGGCGTTTCGAGACAGCCTGACCGGCCTGGCTAACCGCTCGCTGTTCATGGTTCATTTAGAGGGCGCGCTGGGTCGAGCGCGGCGACGCCCCACGGAAGCGTTTGCGGTATTGATGATGGATGTCGATCGCTTCAAAGTGATCAACGACAGCCTGGGGCACCCTGCGGGAGACGCCTTCTTACTGGCCTTGGCGGGTCGGCTAACCGAGTGTCTGAGGGAGGTCGACAGCGTTGCGCGCTTCGGGGGAGACGAGTTTGCCATCCTCCTCGACGCCATCACCGACGTCAGGGACGCCACGCGTTTGACCGAGCGCTTGCTCAAGGCCCTCGACCAGCCGTTCATGGTCGAAGGCAGGGAAATATTTGCGTCGTTGAGCATCGGAATCACGATGATGACCGCGCGTTACACGCGCGCGGATGAGCTGCTGCGGGACGCCGACGCCGCACTTTACCGCGCCAAAGGCGAGGGGGGCCGCCGCTATCGCGTTTTCGACGTAGCGATGCACGCGAACGTGGTGGCACAACTTCATCTGGAGGGTGAATTGCGACGCGCGCTCGAGCGGAGCGAGTTCTGTCTGCACTATCAGCCCATCGTCTCAGTGATGAGCGGCCAAATTCGAGGCGTCGAAGCGCTGGTGCGCTGGCAGCATCCCGAACGAGGCTTGCTTCCCCCGGGGGACTTCATCCCGCTTGCGGAAGAGACGGGACTCATCCGTCAACTCGGTCGTTGGGTTTTTCGCGAGAGTTGCCGGCAGCTCGGCGCTTGGCGGCACGCCGGAATTGACGCTCTAATCATGAATGTCAACGTGTCTGCGCGCGAATTCGCAGATCCGGAGCTCACGCATCAGATCGAAGAGGCCGCCAAGGATGCGGGAGTCGCCTTTTCCGACCTCGGGATCGAGCTCACCGAGAGCGTGGTCATGTCAGGGGTCGGCGCACCGGACGACACGCTCGCGCGCCTGGCCGAGCTGGGGCTGTCGATCTGTCTCGATGACTTTGGAACGGGCTATTCCTGCCTCAGCTACCTTCACCGTTTTCCGGTCAGTACTTTGAAGATCGATCGCTCGTTCGTGAGTCGAATTGGCGCGCGCGACGATCGCGCCGAAATCGTGCACACAATCGTAGCCATGGCACAGAGTTTGGATATGAGCGTGACAGCCGAAGGGGTCGAAACCCTCGCCCAACTCGAGCGCGTGCGAACGCTGGGATGCGAGCAGGCTCAGGGCTATCACTTCGCTAGCCCGATGGACGCGGTTACCGCTGAACATTTTTTGCGACAGCACCAAAGGCGAGCGCCCAGCTTGAGTGGCGTTTGACCCCGTCGCTGGCGCGCAGCTAGCACCGCCCACCGCACCTCCTCGCCCCGCAACCGGCAGTGCCCGCGGCATGCCGTTGCTGCGGCACGCCCCTTGCTTACTTGTCTTGTAAGGAGCCAAGATCATGAGTGCCCAAAGGGAGCAGGCCTATGAGGACCGGTGTTCAGAGGTCGCGAACGATCACGGCGAGGCTGGCGAGGAAAGTCGCTCCGGCGCGCTGGATGGCAAGCTGCGCGCGGCTATCCAAACCATCGAGCTGATGACCGAGAATCTCCGCACTTACCTGTTGTCGCGACGCTGACCGTGGCCTTGCGCAACGTTGCGGCAACGTTGCGATGCCGTCGAGCCAGCCCCCGCTGTTGGTAGGCCCGCCTATTGCGGAGGGCGACTGTGCGCGGGAGTCGAGGCGCCCGGCCCAGGAAATGCAGGTTCAAGTCGATAAGTCGTCGAAGTTAAAGGAAAAAATAGCTTTCTGGAGCGGCGCCCGGGAACAGCCATCGTAGCCGCCGCCCTGCTTTTGGTCGATTGACGCGTCTGCTCGGGACGGCAATTGTGCCTCAGCCTGGTGGCACATGAACGACGCTCTAACGACCGAGAATCCGACGCCGGAATTGCCGCCGACCATCAGCCAAGCCTTGGAGCACGCCATTGCTCGAGGCGCCGCGGCGCTCAAACGCGAGCAGCGCGCAGACGGCTCGTGGGACGACGACACGGATTTGGGCCCGAGCGCCACCGCCATGCACTGGATCGCCGAGGCAGCGCTGGGCGGTGCCTCGCCCGAGGCCGGTGCGGACGCAGCCGCCTACCTGCTGTCGCAACAGCAACCGGACGGGTCGTTCCTGCCGTTTCCGGAGGCGACGGCTGGCACCGCGAGCGTGACGGCGTTGTGCCGCGCCGGGCTGTTGGCTTGCGGCCTGCCGGCGTCGCACCCAGGGTTGCAGAAGGCGCTCGACTTCATCGACGCGCGAGGTGGGCACGACGCCGTCGCCGACTTGCTGCGCTCGCGCGGTGATTTGACGCCGTTGTTCCTGGTCGCGGCGGGCGTGCTCGACGGCTCGCGGCTCCCCCCGCTACCGCCAGAGCTCGCGCTCACGCCGTTCGATCGCCTGATTGAGCGCAAGATGCACGCGGGCAACATCGTGATAGCGCTTGTGCTGTGCGCATTGGTGGCCAAGTTCGCGCGTAAGGCTCCCAGCTCGTTCCTGGCCAAAGCGGCGCGCAAAGTCGAAAACCAACGCATCCAACGCACGTTGTTTCAGTGGCAGAATGACGCCGGAGACTGGAACGGGCAATGCAACTACACTTGGCTGATCCTGGTAGGGCTTGCAGCGACGGGCCTGGGTCGCAGCGACGAGCGCGTCGCGCGAGCCCTCTCGTGGTTGAGCGGCAAGCGCCGGGTCACCCCCACCGGCTCCGCGTACAACGGCATGGGCACGGACGTCTGGAGCACCGCCTTTGCGGCGCTGGCGCTGCACGTCGCCGGTGAGCCGTTCCAAGGTGAGGTGATGAGCGCGGCGCGTCGCCATTTGTTGGCCGCGCAGTGCACTCGCCCCATGCCACGCGTGAATCAGCGCAAGCCGGGCGCCGTACGCAGCGGGGGTTGGGGCTTTCAGCGCGGCAACGAGACGATGCCGGACTGCGACGACACCGGTCTGGTGCTCGCCACGCTGTGCGAGGTTTCAGCGGGCAACGCCACGCGCGAAATTTTCGCAGCTACCGAGCAGGGCATGTCCTGGCTGCGTGACATGCAGAATCCCGACGGCGGGTTTGCCTCCTACGTTTGGAATCTGCCTTCCAAGAAGCCTGGACCGATGTACCTGACGGACATCCCGTTCACGCTCGACGACCCAGGCCGCATCCTGTCCTTTCTGACCAATCCGCCGGCGGAGTTCAGCGACCCGGGGCTCGAGGGTGTCACGGGCCGTGCGCTTTGGGGTCTGGGTGCCTGCGGCGTGCGACGCGACGATCCGTTGGTGTGCAGCGCCATCGAGTTCTTGCGCGCGCAGCAATGCGGCAACGGCGCGTGGTGGGGCCGCTGGATGACTTGCTACCTGGTCGAGACCGCTACCACGCTGCTGGGCCTGGCCGCAGTTGGCGAAGACATGCGCACCGGCTACGTCGAGAGCGCCGTGCGCTTCCTCTGCAAGAGTCAGAACGCCGATGGCGGCTTCGGCGAACGGCACGAGGCGTACCGCGACCCGCGCCTGGCAGGGCAAGGCCCGAGCATGCCGCCCGTCACCGGCTTCGTGCTGGCGGGCTTGCTGGCGGCGCGCCCCGAACTCGAGGGTTACCACCATCGCGCGGCGAGCTACCTGCTCGGAGCGCAGCAAGCCGACGGCAGCTGGTCGAACGCTGGCTGGCTGCACACGATGATACCGCCGGATTCGTTCTACACGTACGACATGCCCGCGAAGACACTGCCGCTTTACGCACTGGGCCACTACCGCGCGCGTCTGGCGGCAGCACGGTGATCGACAGCGCCGCGCTGGAGGCGGCACGGCAACGAGGCGACACCGTCGCCGACGCCGTGATCGACCGGCTGGGCCGCGAAGTATGGGCCATGAACACGCTGATGCAGGGCTGCCGTGGCAACGCACAGCCTCTGCCCGAGCGGTTGCCGGCCGCCGCGCGCGAGTTCTTCGAGCAGCACTCGGCATTGCCGGACTGGTTTCAAAAGTCACGTGTCGTGGCGGCGCAGCGCTGGGCGAATCAACACCTGCTGCACATCACCGCCGCGCTCTTTCACGCCTCGCTGCCCAGCGCCTACGCGGCCGAGCGCGGCGCCACGGTGCTGCTGGCTACCGGGCGCATGGCAACGGACATCGATCGCCGCGTCAACGTCACGGCCCGCTTCGTGGTGGACGTCTTAGCCCAAGAATCGTTCGAGCCGCAGGGCATGGGCATCCGCTCGATTCAGCAGGTTCGGCTAGTGCACGCAGGGGTGCGCTACTGGCTCCGCGACCGCAAGCCCTGGCCAGACGAAGAGCCGCTCAACCAGGAGGACCTGCTCGGTACCTTGTTCACCTTCTCGGTGGTGGTGATTCGGGCGGTGCGGCGCCTGGGTGTCTCGGTCAGCGCCCGCGAGGCCGATGATTTCTACCACTTGTGGCGCGTAGTCGGCGCGCTGTTAGGCGTGGACGAGGCGCTCATGCCGCACGACTTTGCCGCGGCCGAGGTGCTGTGTGATCGCATCGCGCAGCGACACTTTCGACAATCACTGGCTGGCCAACGGCTGATGAGCGCGCTGCTCACCCGCATCAACGAGCACGTGCTGATCCCGAGCATGACCGCGTACCTGGTGCGGCGCCTGGCGGGCGATCGCGTGGCGGAGCTGCTGGGCGTAGCCGAAGACGACTCGTTCCGCGCGGTGGTCGGTAAGCTCTCCCGCCTACCGTTGGTCGACCGACTACCGATCAAGACAGTCCTGCCGCAACTCACCAACGTCGTCGGCCAGCCGCTACTCAGCAGCATCATCTCGCGCAGGCTAGGCGGCGAGCTGCCCGGCTTCGCCGCGCCCACGTCGTCGATGATGCGCAATCAGCAAGACTGAGCGCGCTTGCAGAAGCCCGAAAGGACCGGCGTAGCCCTGCCGCTATTTCGGAATCCGGCGGATTTGGGCCAAGCTGTTGTTGTCGTGGCCCCAAACGTAGACGTCGTCCACGAGATCCAAGTACGCCAAGGACCCGATGTTGTTGGACACGAGCTCCGGCAGTGCTCCGCCTACCTTGAGCAGGCGATAGAGCGAGGTGCCGCCGCCAAGGAAGTAAACGTAGTTGGCGTCGACCAGCATGCTGGTTGGCGCCGACAAGTCCAAAGCCAGGTCTTCGGGTGGCTCCGAACCGTCTAGCTTGTAGCGCCGAACTTTTCCGCTGCCGCCACCGTAAACGCACCAATAGACGTACTCGCCATCCGACGCCATGTCGCTCTTGTAGTGATCAGTGTCCCAGACTAGGTCACCGGGGATCTTTTTAATTGCCGCACCGCTGCCGCCTGCCAACGGCGCTACGTAGATGTTGTGGACGAGAGGATTCTCGATCGGCTGGTCGCCTTCGATCCAGACGAGCTTGGTCGGAGTTACGAGGTACTGATAAATCCGATTGCGATTGATGACGATCGGTAGCGGGCTGCCAGTTGCCGTCTTGGCCAACGTCGAGATGGTCGTGGGTACACCGGCAGGCGACAACATGAAAAACGCCGTGGCGTTGCTGCGCAGGCGGCTGCCCCCAGCGATGTCGTCATTGACGGCTTGAGCCAAGCCTGTGCCATCAGCTGCGACTTTGCGGATGCTGTTTGGACCGCCGAATGGATCACGAGAGAAATACACGAATGCGGCGTCGCCAGTGAGGCTGTTGACGCTGGTCGACGCTATCCACGTCGGCGAAGCCGGCAGCGTCGCCGGATCGCGACTCGTGAAGCCGATTTCGGTCTTGGCCTTGTTCCAAGAGGAAAAGAAGATCTTGTCGCTCGTGAAGTGAACATCCTCGCCGGCGATAGATGAACCCACGTCCGCCACGGTCACCCAAGCGCACATGCCGGCCGTGCAGGGCGTGCCCCCCTCGCAAGCACGGCCGCAAGTGCCGCAGTTGCTGGAGTCTGTAGCAAGCGTCACCTCGCAGCCATTGGCTCCGTCGTTGTCGCAGTCCGCGTAGCCCGAGTCGCACTCCCCAGGCGGCACGGCGTCGACTGAACCTGCTCCGCCGCCTCCCGCTGGCCCGTCACCCCCCAAGTTCGTACCTGTGCCGCCGTCGACTTGCCCGCCGGATGCATCACCTGCCTGTGCGGCCGAAGCGCTCTCCCCGCCGCCTTCCGGCCGCGCGCCGCCCTCGCCGGCACCGGCGTTATGACGGTCAGTGGCCTTGTTTTTGCCGTCGGAGCCGCCGCAGCTGGGGGCCATGACCGCCAAACCAAGAAGTCCTCCAAGCAGCGCAAGGCTGCCTCGAGCGCGCAATCCCCGGCGAGCAGAAGGGACGGCCTCATCGGCCTGTTTGGAGGAACGATCTGACACTGCTGACGGCGCTTCGCCGTTTCGTTGGGACACGCGGCGGACAGTATCGCGGACACGGTCCACCCGTCAGCGAGCATTTCGAAGTTCCCTCCCAAGCCGACCACCGTGTAGCGGGGCGTTTCTGCCCAACCCGCGTGGCCGGGTGCATGCGCACCGAAAAGTGGCACGCCGATTACGACGCGGGCGAAGACGCGCGTTCCCGAAGCCGAACGCGCAGGCCGTGGGGTGCAACGGTGAAGGCGTAGTGCTCGCGTACCGCGTCCGCGGAACCGACGCGTTCGAGGTCGAAATTTCGCACCAAGGTTGCCAGAACGACGCGCATTTCGAGCAGCGCGAGTGAGCGCCCCGGGCAAATACGGGGTCCGGACCCGAACGGCATGCTGGCCCCAGGAACGTGTGCACCGCACGCAGGCTGATCGTGGAGCCAGCGTTCTGGCCGAAATTCTTGGGGACTCGTGAAGTGCGCCGGGTCCATGGCCGGCACACGCGTCAGAACGTCGACCCACGTGCCTTTCGGCACCAGCACGTCGCCGACCAAGACGTCGTCGTTCGCCTCCAAGCCTTGGAATGGCGCCACGGGTACGAGTCGCATGCCTTCGCTCGCGACGGCGTCGAGGTAAGCGAGGTTTTCCGCGCTTTCAAAGTCTGGCGGCGTGAGCTCGGCGCCAAGCGCCGCGTCCACTTCAGCGCGCATGCGCGCGACGACATCGGGTCGCTCGCAGAGGTAGTGGATGATCCACGCCAACGAGTGGGCGGTAGTATCCTCGCCCGCGAGCAGCATGGTCATCATGTTGCCGTACACGACCTCGTCCGTGAACGGCTTTCCTTCCTCATCGCGCGCCAACAACATGGCTTCGATGAAGTCGCGAGGCTCGCTGTCCGCTTCACTGCGCTCCGCCAGGCGCGCCCGTGTCTCGGAGACGAGCCGCTCTTGCACCCGGCGAACCTTGGCGAGCGACCGATCGAGAGCTCTGTCCGAGGGCAGTCTGAAGTAGCGCCAGTAAGGAATCGCGCCCAATAGGCGGCGCGCGAAGGCTGGAAATATCGGCGACAGGTGGCGCTGCAAGACGTCCTCGCCGCCGCCGAGAGTGTCCATGTCCGTGCTGAACACCAGACTGGTCGTGACATCGACGGTGAAGCGCATCAGATCAGCGTCGATGTCTAGGACGGCGGCCGCTACGGCAGATTTCGCCCAGCGCGCGCGCAAGCGCTCCGCGACCCGGTTCAACGTCGGGAAGGAACTTCGCAGATGCCGCTTGCTGAGTGCTTGCACGGCCAGCCGCCGCTGCGCCCGCCACGCAGCGCCTTCGGCCGAGAATACGCCCGCCGTTCCCATCTCGGCGAATACCTGCTCGACCGAGCCCATGCGACGAAACGCTTTCGGCCGAGCGCGCAATACCTTCTCGATGATGTCCAGGTCAGAAACGACGACCGCCACCTGGCCCATCAACGAGATCTTGTAGATGGGACCATACTGCTTGGCCCAGTCCTCAAAAATCTGATGAATACGAGGCACGTCAATTTGGAACGCGTTTCCGACGATCGGCCATCCGCGTGGCCCGGGCAAATCGGCTAACGTCCGCCGCGGAGCCCCGCCGCTGTCGGCTACACCGAGCGCCGGTCCCGACGTGGCGCCGATGCGAACGAGCACGTCTTCTCCCTCGAGCTTGACCGCATGAGCCTGCAAACAAACCGACGGCACTCCGCCGCGTCGTTCCCCGGTCGCAACATCAAAGCGCCAACCATGCCCTCTGCATACGAGCACGCCGTCCACCACCTCCCCCTCTGACAACAGGTTCCCTCGGTGAGGACAGCGGGCGTCATAGGCGCGCACGACGTCGCCCGCGCGAACGAGCACGAGGTCGATGCCCTCGGCAACAGCTGCACACGGCTGCTGCTCCCTGACCTCGTCGACTCGCGCCACCTTGCACCACTGCCCGTCCTCGGCTCGGCTCGCGCGCTCGGGACTACTTTCCGCGGCTTCCATCTGCCGATTTAGGAGCGAACTCGGTGCGCTGTCCAGACTCCGCCTCGTACCGGCGGAGTGTTTGGGGTCGCGGCTGTAGCCCCAGCCAGCTTCGGCTTAGGCTTTCAGCCCTGGCATCGCGCCTTCGCAGAAAGCGGGATCACCGAAGGTATCGACGGGGACGCCCAGGGCGTTGGCGATCGAAACGTAGTACTCGGCAAGTCCGCGTCGCTTGGGGCCTGTCATCTTTTCGTCGCTGGGCCGCTCGAAGCGAATGAACTGATTGGTCTTGAAGTAGCCCAGCTTGCCGATGGTCATGAAGAACATCGCGTCCCCAGACTGGTGATGCACGTTGCCGTTCTGATCGCCATAGGCCACGAGTGCGTCGTCTTGTTGGCCGAGCTGACGCAGCTTGCTCACTGCGCGCGCGAACTGCTCCATGCGATAGCTGGTGATTTGGCCGAGCAAGCTCAAGTCGTTGAGGTGGTTGTAGCCGTGGGTGCCGCTTTCGCCGTCGCTGCCCCGCAGCCCGAGCGGGGCCGGGTAGTCCCCCGAATAGCTAACCAGTGCGACGTGAGTTACCCCACACGCCAGCGCCAAGCTGGCTATGTCGACGTGCGCTTCGAAATAGGCCTGCTCCATCTGGTTGCTGGGGGGCAGCTGCTTGCCCAGCTCGTCTGAAGGCGCGCTCGGCGCCTCACAGGTCACGCTGGGCTTGAGGGTCAGGCCCCGTTCGATTTCCCTCAAGGACTCAGTGTAGCGGTCGAGCTTTTCTCGCTCCGGTGCCGCGAGGCGCGCGTTGAGCCGCGTGATGTCGGCGGTGACGAAGTCGAGCAGGCTCTTTTCTCGTCTGAGCAGGACGTTGGGATCGACCCCTTGCGCGGCCGGCACACCGTCCATGAACGCTTTCTTGTAGGCGTCGAGGGGAGCGATGATCGAGGGATAGGGCTTGTCGAAGCCATCGGTGCTCGGTTGCGGGTTGCCGTTCGGATTCTCGGTTCCGGTTACCAGTGAGAGCGACGGCAAACGGTCGTTGACTCCGAGCTTCGAGCCCAGAAAGCGATCGATTGTGGGGCCTTCAGGGTGGTACCAGTCCGGGGACCGCTTACAGCTGAGGTAGTCCGAATCCATCACGCCGTGGCCACCATTGGCCGCGAGCCCCGGCACGATCGGGTTGGCGACCACGATTAGATCGCTTTTGTACGGCTCGAGCGGCTTCATGATCGGGTTGAGATCGAAGTCGGTATCGCTGGTCTGTCGAGACGGTAGAAAGTGCTCGTCGCGAAACGAGTAGTTGCCCAACATGATGAGCAGCTTCTTGCTGGCTTCGGCCCCCTGGGCTTCACTGATCAAGTTGCGCGCTAGAGGCGCCAGCAGCGGGGCCCCCGCTGCCAAGCCGAGCGCGGCCACGAAATTTCTTCGACCTATCAGATGCATGAACGTCCTCGTTACTTCTTGCGCGTCAAAAAGGTTTCGCTGGTGGTGAGCTTGACGACCAGCTCCTTGATGTCTCCGCCGCCCTGGCGGAATTGCTCCCTAAGCGGGGTCATGGCGCACGTGTCACCATCCGCGGCATCGCGACCATTGGCGTAGGCGAAGGCACGGCCGGCAAAGCAGTCACGCAGCTCCGGAACCGAGCCGAGCAGCTCGGTCATCTCGAGGGCGTTCTGAAACGTGGTGCTGACTGCGGTCACGCCTTGCATGTAGCCGCTCGAGTCTATCGGTTTGCCCACTTCCTCCGAGCGGTAGGCACCCACCGCGTCGAAGTGCTCTAGTCCGAAGCCGAGCGGATCCATCAGCGCGTGGCAGGCAGCGCAGGTTTGATCCTGGCTGTGCACGGCTAGCCGCTCGCGCTGGGTGTTAACGCCGTCAGGTGGCGGCGGGATGGGCGTGAAGTTGATCGGGGGCGGTGGCAGCGGTTGGCACAGCAAATTTTCGCGCACGAAGCGCCCGCGGTGGATAACGTGCGTATTGCTCGGCGTAGCCAACGTTGCCAGCAGACTGCCCTGCATCAAAAGACCGGCACGACCCTCCGGCAGCGTGACGCGCTGTAACGCGTCACCAGCCACCGGTGGGAATCCGTACAGCTCGGCAAGCCGCGCATTGACGAAGCTGTACTTGGCGGTAAAAAGCGTGCGCAAGCTGGAGTCGTCGTTCCACAGCACATTTTGGATGAACGTTAAGGTCTCCGCGCTCATGTCCGCCGGCGTCTGCTGCGACCACTTCGGGAATTGAGCCGCGTCCTTCTGCAGGTTGGCGGCCTTCTCCAAGCGAATTTGCTCGGACATGAAGCTCAGCAGGCCGGCCGCCGTCTCAGGCGCCGAGAGCAGGCGCCGGGTCTGGGCGGCAATCTGCTCGCTGCTCTCGAGGGCGCCGGCCTTGGCGGCACCGTAAAGCTCGCCGTCCGGTGGGCCGTCGCTCACGAAGAACGCCAGTGCTGATGCTCGTTCGTAGGGAGTCATGCTCACCACAGGCCCCGTTTCGGCGGCGGCTCCCAGCTCGGCGCGATACAGAAAGTGAGGCGACAGGAAGACCGCGCGGGCAAGCTGTGAGAGCGCCACGATCTTGCCGTCGATGCTCGCCTCATCGGCGTAATACTTGGTAAAGGTCGCCAGCTCGTCAGGGCTCAGCGGGCGGCGAAATGCGCGCTCACCGAAGCCGGCCACGTAGCTGTTTAGGCATGCGGCATCGACCGCATCGACCGCCATGCACGGCGCATCGAGCGCGGCTTGCTTGCCAGCACCGGCCGCAAACGCGCTCGCCAAGGCCATCAGCTCCTGCACATGGGGCGTAGACATGTCCTTGAGATGTGCGGCATTGCTGAAGAAGGCGGCGTTGCGCGTGAGCGTGCTCGCCAAGGGCGCCGTCACCAGCTCGAGCGCCGGTACGACTGCTTTCGCGGCCCGTGCAAGCTGTCCTGGCGTGAGCTTCCAGATCCGCGCAGGCGGCTGCGCGCACGCCTCGCTAGTCGCAGGGCCCGGCGCCGTGCCGCCCGCCCCTGCAGCTGCAGCTGGCGGCGTGCCCGTGGGCGTCGTCCCGACCGAACCCGTGCCCGACGGGGACCCGACCGCCCCGGTGCAACCGGTACCGATGAGGCCGAGCAAAAGTGCGAAAAGCGGTGTTGGTCGAGGGCAGGTATTGCGAATCATGCGAGCCTCTGAGGTAACTGCCCTATCGCGCCCGAGTGGCTCACCGAATTTTCGACGTGCCTAGACGAGCTCCGACCGCGAGGTAAAGCCATCTTGGATGGAGGAGCGACCATTCCCCCTGCCACTGCCTCGACCTCCCCGAACGGCTCACTTAAACAGCTCGTCAGCGGTTTTCGTCACAGAAGACCGTGGCGTCGATGCCCGGAGAAGTCCCGGTGGCATGGCGTGAGAACACCACGACCCTGCCCGCCACTGACTCCACCCGTAGCTTCTCCGGATCGGTCGACGCTAGCGCAGCGCTACCGAGCAGCGTGGCAGCGTCTTCCGACAGCTCGTAGAGATCGAGCTGGCTAGAGCCTGGTGCGGTGCTCAGCGTGACTAGCCCAAGCGTTGAAGCCAACCGCACGAGGCGCAGTGCGACGATAGGCTGGTCGAAACCCGCAATTTGCGCCGAACTCACGCTGCTAGCGTCCAGCTGTTTTTCGGTTCGGACCAGCGCTCCGTCCGCCAGGGACACCTGGATCAACCCGGGCCCGCCGGGAGCAATGTCGGCCAAGGCAGCGCCGATGGGCTCTCCCACCACATGGAGGCCAGCAGGGTCGAAGTATTCGAGCTCAGGGCCGTCACGCAACGACAGCACGACAACTCCCAAGGGGCTTGCCACGACGCGCACGATAGTTGGGTGCGGCGCCCGCGAATCCAGGACCGTGACTGAGGGCGGCCCGCCAGCAAGAGTCGCGCTTAGGGCCAGCGCTCGGTCCCGCCGGTACGCAACGTACACATCGGCGCCCAGCGACGCCGCCATGGGTCCTACACTTTCTGCGCCGCCTTCGGATACGGGCAGGGCACTAGCTAGCGCAACCCCGAACCCGTCTAGCGCGATCACGGCTCGATAGATGCGCCACATGCCCGCGAGCGAATGATTCTGAAACGTGACGTGGAGCGCTGTGGCGTCGAGCGCCAGCAGGTCGGCCTCACCGATGCTGGAGTCGTCGCCGAGCGCGCCCAGGTTGAGGAGCTGCCGCGTTTCAAAGTCCATCTGCAGCAAACGCGCCTCTCCTTCCATGACTCCCACGACGACCACGCGCTCACCCCAAACCTCCGAACCACCCAGCCGGATCTCCGCAGTAGCGGCTAGGCTTGCCTGCCAGGAGCTGCAGCGCGCGGGCTCGGGGGCCGAGCCGCCGGCTCCCGAAGCCGAGCTGCTCGAGTTTCTAAACAGCGCGCCCTCGGCCGTGGTGCATGCGGGGCCGAGCCAGCAGCAAAACAGCGCGACCCAGTGTTTGGCCGTGGAAACCTTCAAAATTGCCACCCGAGCGCGAGCTCGCCCGCGACCCAGGCACCGCTCCAGACGGGTTCGGGAGCGTGACCCTTCACACGTAGCAGCATAGCCCCGCCTTCAGTCCGCGCCGCCAAACGCAGGTCGCGGCCGAGTGGTATGGCCGCGAACAAGCTGAGCTGCGGCCCACCCCAAATGCCCGAGACCGAGCCGCCGAGCAACCCGACACCCGCTTCCGGCGACCCCTCGAGCCGCACGTAGCCGAGGCGGCCCCCGGCCTCGGCCGCCAGCGTGACAGCGCCTGGGCTGAGCTCGAATCGTGCAGCAAAGTCGGCGCTGCCGCTCAGCGCTTTGACGCTTCCCACGTTCTGCGACGCGCTGCCGCGCTCGGCCAGAATGCCGGCGCTGATGCCCCAGCTGCGCGTCACCGGCAGGACGGAGCGAACCCCGAGCCCCGTAGAAATTCCAACAGCGGATGGGAACTTCCGCAGCGACGCAACCGCCCACAAGCTAGGGCGACGCCTTTCCTCCCGCTGCAGCACTTGCTTCGTAGGCTGCTGCGGAGCAGCGGTTTTAGGCAACGGGGGCGCGCTAGTCCACGTCCGCGATCGCTCTAGTAACTCCGCGATCGCCAGGGCTACTACGCGAGCCACGACGCGCCGGTCGAGCTCGGACAGGTCCAGGTACTTGGCGTTCTCCACTCCGCTGCGCGTGTTTTTGACCAGGACCAGCAGGCCCGGGTCGCTGCAGCGCAATTGCACGGCCCACGTCGCATCGACCTGCCTCGACCAATTCGGTGCCGAGAGCTCGATGGCGAGCAGGTGGTCGAGCTCGGGGCCCTGGGCAGCCAAGCAATCACCCTGCGCGAGCGCATAGCTCTCCGGGGGCAAATCCTGAGCCAGAGCCCGGCTCGCGACCAAAACCCCCGACACCACGAGGGCGGCCAAGCGCAGCGTCTTCAGGCCAGGCCTAGCCATGCGGCTAGCTTAAGCGCTTTTCGAGTACTGCCTCGGTCGCAAGAAGACCGCGGGCAGCGGGGGCCGTTATTTTAGCCCCCACTTCACGCGAAACCGCTGAGCTTCGCTGCCGCGAGGGTACTGCGTCACGTATTGCTGGGCGCGCTCGCGAGCGCGCGCCGAGTCGCCTGCTTTGGCCCAGGCGTCTGCTTCATGCGCGAGCGCCTCGCCGGCCAGCGTGCCCCGCAGCGACTGAGCCCGATGGAAGGCCTGCGCCGCCTGCGCCGGGCGCCCCAACGACTCATAGAGGCGCCCCAAAGTGAAAGCCGCGACCGACGCCCGCGGGTCCTTCGCGTGGCGCTCCAGAATGGATGACAGGTAGCGCACGGCGTCTGCTGGGTGGCCCGACTGGCGCGCAACGTCCGCTGCGAGCAGCAACTCGGCAGGTTCGTCCCGAACCGCAACACTCGAAAGGCCCCGGTACGCCTCGGCAAATTTTCCAGTCTCTGCCAATGCCCGCCAGTCTTCGCTCTGATTTGAGTCGCCACGAGGAACACCGCGCTTGGAAGGCTCGAGTCTGTCCCCAGGAAAGGCTCCATCCAGCACGACGGTCTCGGGCTGTTCGGCTAGGGCCTCGCCGGGTGAAGGTGGATAAGTGCCCTCCTTTCCTTGGACGAGCTCGCTGCTGCCGCCCTGGTATTCGACGCGTACTCGCCCGATCACAACCGCCACGCCTACGCGGCCCGCTTCGAGCCGAGACACCGTAAAGACGGTGCCCAGAGCCTCCACGGACACGTCGCCGGCGTTGACGCGGAATCGCCTGGCCTTGTTTGGCACCACCTCGAAGCGTGCCGCGCCGCGTGCCAGCCGCAGCTCGGCCATAGAGGCGGTGTCGCTCAACAGATCCACTTGGCCTTCTGGACCGAGCGGCGCCGCGTGCGAACCGTCCCGGAGCGTCAGCGGTGCCGCGAGACGAGCTGTAGGGCTCGAGCTGCTCGGCTGAGTACCAGTAGCGCGCGCCACGCCGGCGGGCGCGGGCGCGGGGCTGTGCTGCGTGATCGAAAAGACCACAACCGCCGCTGCTGCCACCCCGAAGGCCATGATAGCCGGCCTGGTCCAGCGTGGAGGGCTGCGACCGGCCTCGAGGCTACGCTGCATCTCCCGGTCGAAAGCTGGGTCAAGCCTTGGTTCCGCAATGAAGTCTCGGACTTCCCGCGCCTTTTTGGCGAGCTCATCCATAGTCTAACTCCGCGCTCAGAACGCGATGTGCCCGCGCGATGCGCCGCTTTGCCGTTGCCAACGAGACGTCGCAGCGCTCTGCCACGATGTCTATCTTTTCACGTTCGATGTGGCGTAGCGTCCAGGCCAATCGTTCGTCGACGCCCAGCCGGTCGAGCGCCTTGTACAGCCGCTGCAGTTCGATCTTGCACTCCGGCGAGGCATCGCTGCTGGCAGCGCGCTCGTAGTCATCCTCCTGCTGAACGAATCCCAGGCGGCGCTTGAGCCGCCGACGCCTCAGCTTCTTGCCGACGATGCGCACGGTGACCGTCGAAAGCCAGCCACCGAGCGATTCAATATCGACCAGCTGCTTGTGGCGGCGCAACAGCTCGAAGAAGACATCCTGCACCACGTCCTCGATCTCGTCGTCGCGACCCATGAGCCGGAACGCAATCCCCGCGACATACCGCGAGTGTTGAGCATAGAGCTCGCTCAGCGACGGCCGCTTGGCTGCAGGCGCCGGGTCTTCAACCAAGCGCAAGCGCGGAGATGTTGCGGGCAGGCCCATAGTGCGCGGCAGTCAGTCCGTTCAGGAAATCTAAAAGACTACTGCCACGAGCTTCCGAATCGGCTCAACATCGCCGGCTGTTGGCGCCTAACCATCCGTAATATCAGATGATTTTAGCGCTGTTCCACCGCCAAGCATCGCCGGAGCGGGCCGATGCCCTGCTCGCCCTCCGCCCCAATGAACGGAATTCTAGGGTACGAGCCGCGCGACAAACAGCTCGCCAGCTTCGGTCTGTCCCGTGACGAAGGCGCCACCATCGCTTTGGGCTGCAACGCCGCGCCCGCTCGCCAGCTCGGGCGCTCGGCGCAGCCAGGCTCGAGCGCCGCTGGGCTGGTACTTGGCCGCCCAGAACTGATCGCGGCCATTTTCCCGCTCGGTGCCGACGACCGTGAGCGCTCCCGAGCCGAGCGAGCACCCGAGCGCCGCTGTTTCGCTCGCCGTATCGCCAACATCCGGATAGCTGCGCTGCCACGCCAACTCCCCCCGGTATCCGAGCTGAAAGATCGCCGCCATGCTGGGCGAGGCGTCCGAGTCGAACAGCGTGCCACACAGGTAGTAGACGTTGTCGATGTCGTTGACAGCGATACCATTGGATTCACCGGCCAGCGCTTGACCTTGCGCGTTCGCAAGTGAGCGCTGCCAAGTGACCTGCCCGTTCGGGTTCAGCTCGAGCAGGCTCAGCTCGCTTCCGGCAGCGATTTGGGTCTGTTGGTAGCCCGTCACCCAAATCGGGCTGCTGCGCCAGACGCCCACTCGATGGGGTTCGTCCTCGCCATGCAGCGGGCCATCGTATCGGTACGACCAAGCTAGCGACAGCGTGCTGCCAGTGCGTCGCTCGACAATCACGTCACGCCCGCGTTCGAAAGTGTTGGCGTAACCTGCCACAATCACGTCACCCTCGAGCTCGAGCAGGCCCAGCGCCTTCGCCTTCAGCATTTGGTCTGGCTCGGCTACGCTCGTTGCCAAAATCTCGCCGGTTGGAGACCACTTGCGCAGCCAGCCTCGCAGGACGCCGTCGCCGTCCGTAACCGACCCGGCGCCAATGAGCTCGTGCTGTGCCGTAACGACGATGTCGAACCCCTCGTCGTCTTTCCCCGCATGATCGATGGTTTCCGACCAACGTACGGTACCGTCCACATTCAGCGCAGCGACGTAGATATTGCGATCTGGGCGCCCGAGCTGGTCGATCGCCGTAGTGAATCCGATCACGGCGACTCCCCGTCCGTCCGGAAACTGGGCGACGGCACGACCCTCGGCGGGGGCGACGGTCGACAGCGTTTTCGACCAGCTGAAGTGCTGCGCGCTGGGGCTCAGTTTCTCATGACGCGGTGCGGCTCCGACCACGACCGTTGCGTCGCACGCCAGCAGCTGAGCGCAGGCCAACAATGGCCAGGTCCTGGCGATCATGGCCCTTCGCCCACGAGCGAACGCACTCGCGTTGCCAGTGGATGACTCGGGTGACGCGCGAGGAATTGGTGACCTAGTCGCGCTGCTTCCGCCGACTTGCCGCTCTGTTGCAACGCCGAAATGCGCAGGACCGTAGCTTCCGCCAGCAACACTCCTCGCGGGAAAGTCGCAGCGTGACGGTCCAGCTCGATGAACGCGAGGGCCGCGTTTCCTCTGCCGAGAGCGCGCCGTGCTGCATCGAGCCGCGCCACCTCTGCTTCGACTGCTTGCGCCGGCCTCGTCGAATTCGTGGTCGCTGCAGACGGGGTAGCGGCGGTCGGTGCGTGCTCCCGCGCGGCGGTCGGTGCATGCTCGCGCGCGGCGGTCGGTGCGTGCTCGCGCGTCCGTTGCGAGCTATTGCCACGCTGTGAATCGGTGTCGCTTCGCCGGGGCTGCGGCTCGATTGCGTGCTTTTCTTGACCGACTTCGAGCCGCTGCTGCAACAAGGCTTCGGTTCCGAGGTCGGTCGACGGCGGTGGCAGAGCCGGCCCGACCGTCGACAACGCCTGCTGCACTTTCTTCGCAGCTTCCGAGCGCGGGCCTCCGCTAGTCACCACGGCGCGCGGGGCTGCCGGCTCGTGCCGGGTCTGAGCTTCAATCAGGGTCGCACCAAGTGCCAGCGGCACCAGCGCTACGCCGGTCCATTTGGCGATCGCCAGCATAGAAGCCTTGCCGAGCAGACCAGCCGCAGCGCCGGAAGTCGCCTGGGTCGCGGTGATGCCAGACGCGGACGCCAGCGACGAGCTGCCGGATGCCTTGGCGGCGGCGATCGCCAGCACCGAAGCCGCGCCGGCCATCGCCGACAACCCGAGCCTGTGCCGGAGCCGCGTGACTCTGAGAGCGTCAGGTTCGTCGAGCTGCGCCGAATCGAGGACCTGTCGAGCCAGACTGCCGAGCTCACCATCGAGCAAGCGCTGAGGATCGCTCATGATGCCGCGTCCACTTCTGGTTGCGTCGACGAGGCGTTCCCTTGTAGCTCTTCCAAACGCGCAAAGAACGACTCGCGTGCCCGACGTAGGCGTGAGGCGACCGTACCCGGTGCTAGCCCCGAGAGCTCGGCAATCTCGGCCATGGTTAGCCGCTCGAGCTCGAACAGCACGAACACCGTGCGGAGCTCCAGGTTCAGCTCGGACAAGATGCGATCGAGTAACTGGCGCGCGCGCTTCTGTTCCAAAAGCTCGTCAGCGCGGGGCATAGGATCCACGGTGTCCACCGCTAGCGTGCCCGAAGTCTCGTAGCGCGCGCTAGCCCGGCGCCTGAAGTCGGCAGACAAGTGCTGGGCCGTAGCGCAGAGAAACGCCCGCTCGCTCCCGGCCGGAACCGCATCGAGCTTGCCGGCCAACACCATGAACGCACTCTGCACCAGGTCCTCGATTGCGCTATCAGCCACGCCCAGGCGCCGCAGCAAGCGGCAGATAAAGGTGTGATGTCGTTCGAAGAGCGCCTGGAATCGCGGCGCGTCGGCACACCACTGTCGCGGATCGGCTGGGCTGCCGGCCGGCGACTGGTCCTGCTCGGGCTGTGCCGGGTCTGCGTTGCCGATGGTCATAGATGGAGAGCCGGCCGCGGTTTGATCACAGCGCAGCTACAGAAAACGAATACCAAAGGATAGGCCGGCCGCGCCCGTCAGGCGAGGGACCGCGTAAACCTCCGTACCGTCTTCTAAAACGAAGCGCTGCCGGGTGAGCGGAATCAAGAGCTCGCCGCTCGCCCCGAGGAACCAAGTGCTCAGGGCAGGAAAGCGTAGCGAGAGCTCGCTACCCCCTGCGACCCAAGCGCGCCCGCTGCTGCGCGGCGCTTCGACGTCTTCTCCTCGAGCCTGCAGCGCACCCACCTCGCCGAGCGCGCAGACGAAGGTTTCGACGACCCAACGCCTCCCAAGCGGGCAGAGGCTCAACCGCGCGCTCAGCAGCGAGAGAGCCGTGCGGCCGCGTTCCCGGCTGCCCTCGCTGCCAAAGCTGTACGCAAACGTTCCGCGTCCGCCCATGATCCAGCTGCCAAAAGGCGCAAACCAATCGACAAAGGCGCCCACCCGCGGGGCTGGGAAAGAGCTGGGCACTCCTGTCAGCGAAAGTTGGGCCCCGATCGACCAGGGCGCGGAAGGAGCGCTCGCCGTAGTCTCTCTCTCCACTGCTGGGTCTACGTTGAGTGCGGTTGTCAGCGCCAAGGCCGCGACGACCTCGTCACAACTTTCGGCTTGGACTTCGCGAGCCGCGAGTTCGCCAGGAGCCGCCTCGAACGACAGCCGTCCGAGGAAGCCAGACTCGAGCGCGGCAATTCGAACAACTAGTCGCTGGGCGCCGGCTGGCGATTCAGCAAAATCTAGTTTCGACGTTCGCGCGCGGACCTGCGAGCGGAACGTGACCTCACCGGGGCAACCCTCAGACGCCGTGTACTCGAGATAGAAAATCGTCGTGCGTTCGCGCGCCTCTGCCTTGCGCGCAGAAAGCATCGAAGCGGCGCCCAGCAGCACCGTGAGAAAGCCGACGCCAAGCGTTCTGGGCATTGCGTGACGGAGCCTAACTGAGTGCACGGGTGATCAAAATCTGCTCGGAAACCCATTTACCCCCTTATGCATGCGCCAGCACCCCCAGCCCCAGCCCCGGCACCCGAAGCACGCTCGGCACTCGGGCCTGCGACCTGGTTGACGCTTGCCGCGTGGGCTGGGGGTCTTTTGCCGCTCCTGGCCTGCAATGGGGAACCTCACGCGACGCCGACTGGCTCGGGCCCGAGCACCGCTCTACCGGGCGCGGGAGCATCATCGGCGGGAGACGAGCTGCAAACGCCGCAGTGTTCGCCGCTGCCGGGCCGGGTCTGGCGTTTGACCGACGATCAATACCTGCAGGTAGTGGCCGACTTGCTGCCCGGCATTCAAGCGCCTGCCGTACCGACCCCTGGTAGAAACCCTTTCGAGTTCGTCGACACCCCCGGCAAGCTACCGGTAACGGGGGCGCTAACGCCGCTGCTGCGCATCTCGGCCAAGGCCGCCGCGCAGCAAGCCGTGGGCAGTGTCGAACAGCTGGCGCCATGCGCGGGGGGTGAGGCTCCGAAGCTGTGTGCTGGCCGCTTCGTGGACGGACTCGTAAGCCGCGCCTTTCGCCGCCCGTTGCTCGAGCACGAACGCAGCCGGTTCCTCGCGCTGTTCGAGCAAGGCGCGCGCCAAACTTACGCCGATGGCATTCGCTTGATGCTCGAAGCCACGCTGCAGTCAGGCTCTATGCTGTACCGGAGCGAGCTCGGAGGTGCCGCGCCCGGTGCGATCGCCGAAACGCGAGCTCTGTCGCCTTACGAGCTTGCCTCGGCGTTATCGTTCTTCTTGCTCAACTCGCTGCCGGACCTTCCGCTCTGGGCCAAGGCGGTCGACGGCTCATTGGCGGAGCCCGCCATCTACGAGGCAGAAGTCGAGCGTCTGCTGGCTCTGCCCCGAGTGCAAGATAACCTCACCCGCATCTTCGTGCGCTGGCTCAAGCTCGAGCGCATCTTGGTCAGTGAACGAGCGATCAACGATTTTCCGGAGTTTGGCGCGCTTCGACAGCCCATGCTCGATGAGTCACGGCGCTTCTTCTCGCGCCTGATCCGAAGTGGCGGAACCCTGGCTGATGTTTTCACCTCGCGCACGGCCGAGCTCGACTCGGAGCTCGCGAAGTTCTACGGGGTGGCGAGCGCGGGCGCCGGGAGTGTGACGACGGTCGAGCTGCCTGCCGAGCAGCGGGCGGGTATCTTGACTCACGCCAGCCTGCTCGGTTCGATCAAGGCTTCGAATCGCAGTGTTCACCGCGGCCTGTTCGTCTTTCGGGAGATGCTGTGCGGGGTGATCCCGCCGCCGCCGCCCAGCATCGACACCGGCGTGCCGAGCCCGGACGTCGATACCGAGCGCGAGTTTGCGCAGTACCGCGCGAGCCAAGCGACGTGCGGCGCCTGTCACGGCTACTTCGACGGCATCGGCCTGAGCTACGAACGACACGACGCGCTCGGTCGCTACCAAGCCGTCGACGCGGCGGGGGTGGCGGTGGATGCGGCGGCTGAGGTGGCGCTCGACGGGAGGCGCGTTCCGGTGACGGGCGTTACCCAGCTCGCAGAGTTGATGTCGCGGAGCCCCGAGGTACAAAGCTGCGTGTCGCGCCAGCTGCTGAGCTATGCCCTCGGCACCGCGGCAACCCCGGACTGCGCCGCCGGCGTCAGCAAACGAGTCGCAGCTCGAGACGGCTCCCTGGTCGAGATCTTCCGGGCCATCGTGACCGAGCCTTATTTCGCCGTGCGCGAGGTGCAGCCGTGAAGCCATTCGGTACAGCCAGTTCGGGGCCACTTTGCCGGCTCAGTCGTCGCGGCGCCATGCGCGGTCTGGGCGCTGCCGGATTGGGCAGCTTGGGCCTGCTGAGCGCGCTCGAGTCCCGTCTAGTCAGTGCGCAAGCCGCAGACGCGCCCAAGCGTCTTTTGATCTTGTACATGCCAAACTGCAATCAGCAACATTTTTGGCGCGCAGAGGGCGGGCTGACGCCGGAGACCGGCACCGGCAACGCGAGCCAGTTTAGCCTGGGGTCTGGCTATGCCGCGCTGGAAGCGGTGCGCTCCGAGCTCACCCTGATTCAGGGCGTCAACATGGACGTCAAAGGCAAGGACGCGCATTCGGCGGGCGTCATCCGCTTCATGACCGGGGGCGGAGTCAGCGCAGGCACCTTCACGGATCCGATGGGCGAGTGGGCGCTGTTGCCCTCGATCGATCAGTTACTGCTCGCACGCTCGCCGCTGCTGCAGGGCACGCGCTTCCCGTCGTTGAACTTGATCGCGGACGATCGTCAGGAGACTGCCAATCCCATTTATGTCGTCCTTTCGTGGGGTGACGACGGGCGACCCCGTTTTTCCGAGGCCAAGCCCCAGCAGGTCTACGACCGCTTGTTCGCCGGTGCGGAGCTTTCCGGTGCAGATCCGGCGCAACTGCTGGCACAAGAGCAGAGCGTGCTGGACCTGCTCAAGGCCGATATCAACGAGCTTTCTCAGCGTATTCCTGCCGCCGATCGCCCCCAGCTCGAGAGTCACCTGAGCGGCATTCGTGAGCTCGAGACGTCGCTGCAAAGTATCCTGACTCGCGAAGGGGTCGAGCTGCCGAAACGCCCGCCAGCGCTCGATCAGGCTGATAGCCGCAACCATCAGGCCATCGTCAACGCGCATTTTCAGCTCGCGCGCAGCGCGCTGCAGCTGGATTTGACTCGCGTCATCACGCTTTCTTTTGCCAGCTCGAACAACTTTGCCGACTTCGGCGCGATCGTCGGCGGCAGTCAGTTCACTGAAAACATCACCTACCCGTTTGCAAGCTTTGGCGTGCATGCCTTGGCGCATCGCGACGAAGGCATCCAGAGCTCCACGCTAAGCATCATTACCGACTGGTACATGCAGCGCACCGCGGAGCTGATTCAGCTCCTGGCCGCCACCCCCGACAGCGACGGCAGCAGGCTGCTCGACAATACGCTGGTCGTCCTGTTCTCCGAGACCGGGGAGGGGCATGCGCACGACAACATCCCGCTCATGCTCTTCGGTGGAAAGAACCTTGGCGTCTCCGGTAACCGCTGCCTGCGCTACGACGGTCGGATGCCGCAAGATCTTTGGACAACGTTGGCGCCGCTCTTCGGCGTCCAGCTCGGGACCTTTGGCGACGCGGACCAGAATCGGGGTCCGTTGCCCGGCTTGTTGCTGGCGTAGCTACAAATCCCAGAGCTCCGCGCGGAGCCGAGGCCCTCGAGCCGCTAGTCGAGGAGGCCGCAGCCGACGTCAACGGCCGTTCGCGCGATCGCATTGAGGCTCCAATACGTTCCGTCCGTCAGCAGCACGCGCGGCGTGCCGGAGTGAACGGCGAGTGCGGCAACACCGATGACTGGCATACCGGCCGGCACTTGGATGGCGGTAGCGTAGTTGCCCCCGGTTGTGCCCCAGCACCACAGAGCGCGATCGCTCGTCAACGCGCAGGAGGTCTGGTACCCCGCCGCGATGTCGATCACATCCTCGAGGTAAGTGACCGCGTCGACCTTCACACGGGTGGGCGAGCGCTTGCAAGGCCCGCAAGTGTCCGTGTTGTCAGCAGGAGGCCCGATGCCGAGCTGTGACGCGGCGTTGGTACCCCAACAATAGACGCGCCCCGCCTCGTTGCCCTCGCCTACGAGAGCACAGGAGTAGTCCGAACCTGCCGTGACTTTGCTGACGCCGGTAATCAGCCCCGCGCGAACCGGATACAGGGCGGCCGTTCCGGTGTTGTTGCCTAGCGGGCCGTTGACATTGGCACCCCAGCAATACACTTGCCCCGCCTGATTCACGTAGCAAGCGTGCCGCGCGCCTCCCGCCACCTGCACAGCGTCATCGACGAAGTCGACCGCGTTCGCTTTGATGCGGGTTGCGTAGGACTCGTTGGTCCCCGTTTGCATGAGGTTGCCGTCAGTCTGGACACCCCAGCACCACAGGCCTCCGTCGCTCGTCACCGCGCAACTGACCGAGGCAATGTAACCCGTGAGGCCAGACTGAACCGCGACGACGTCGGTCAAGTAGATCGGCCCCGGCTCGCTGCCAGGATCGACTTGGACTTGGACTGCCGTGAGGGTCGGGCTGCTGGGCGCTGTCACACCATTGCCGAACTGGCCCTGATTGTTGCCCGGCTCGCTCAAAGCCCAGCACCAGGCCGAGCCATCCGAACGAGACGCGCAGCCGTGGTACATGCCCTGCCAGGTCGACGTAACAGAGTCGAGGGTCTCTCCTGTTACCGAGCTCCTAATAGGACTCTGGAAGTTGGTGTCAACGTTCAGCAAGCGGCCATCGGCGCGGATCACGCTACCGCCGTGAAGCACGCCAACGCACGTGCATTTCTCTCCCGCACAACTGAGGTCGACGTCACACGTCGAGGTTGCGCAACATCCGTCGCCCGGTTCGTCGCATGCGCTGAGATCAATCGGGGTACCTTGACCTCCGGCGCCCGCGACCTCCTGGCCCAACCCGCCAGCGCCCGGATCGCCACCAGCGCCCGGATCACCGCCAGCGCCCGGATCACCGCCAGTCCCGTTGCCTCCCAACGGCCTCGGCTGATCACCCGGTCCGTCCGCGCCGCCTTGGGTCTGCGCTCCTGCCTCGCCGCCGGCGGCGCCATGCCTCATGACTCGTTTCTTATCATCCGAGGAGCCACACGCCTGCACGACAGTGACGACACAGATTAACCCCGCTACGAGCCCTACCACCTTTGCCATAGGTCGAGTCCTATCCCCGTTCGGTATCGGCGACAAGCGTCGTCCGGCTACCTGCGAAGCTCACACGCCCGGAGCGCTTGGTGCCCGCCGGGTACTCGGGACCATTCACGGTCAGGTTCGCCAACGCCTACTTCGGCCGGAACGACTCCCTGCTCACGCTACGGAGCAGCGATCAGTCGGTGGAGCTGATTGACAGCCCGCAGGATCCACGACTGCGTGGTCGCAGCGTTCACAACGGCGGCGACTCTCGTGCGTGCAGCGCCGCGTGACCAGATAGGTCCTTCCTGGCAGAAGCTCCCTCGGTGCGGTCACTCCCACACGTCGGAAGAACGCGACCATGCGTTGCGCCCGCCTCTACCAAGTCGAACCGTCCCGCCGGAAATCCCGCAACCCGCGCGCCGAGCGCCCGAGCAGTCTGGGTCATGCCCCCTCCGCGTCGCTCGAAGGAGCCCAACAACCCCCACGACGCGCTCTTCCGGAAGACGTTCTCAAACGTGGAACACGCGAGAGCCGCGCTGCGTGCCGTATTGCCGAGCGAGCTGCTGTCGCGGATCGCGCTTCCAACGCTGCAGTTGGTAGCCGGCAGCTATGTCGATGCCGAGTTGGCAAGCTCGCAGTCGGACTTGCTCTTCATGGTCGAAGCGGCGGACAAACCGGGCGTGATGTACCTGCTCTTCGAGCACCAAAGCAGCGTGGATGAGCTGATGCCGCTTCGCGTGCTGAAGTACGCGGCTGAGGTCTTGGCCCAGCACGTGAGAGCGACGGGCCCTGGCAAACAGGCGCTGCCGCTGCCCCTCGTGGTGACGGTGCTGCTGCATCATAGCGAGGCGGGTTGGACGGCGGGCACGAGCCTCACGGAACTGTTCAACGCCGAGCTGGTGACGCAACCCAGCATTGCGCCGTTCGTGCCGCAGCTGAGGTTCGTGCTGGACGACATCAGCGGGCTGACGGACGACGAGCTCTCGGCGCGAGCGTTGGGTTTGGTGCCCACGCTAACGCTGTGGGCGCTGCGGGACGCGCGGTCGCCGGGCAGGTTCCGGGCGTCGCTCCTGCGCTGGGGCGGCGCGCTGCGGGCTCTGGCAGCGGCCGAAGACGGCGAGGCAGCGCTATACACAATTTTCCGCTACCTTTCGCTGGTCGTCGAAGACCTACCGCCGCAAGTCCTTCACGCCGCCCTTCACACGGCGGCCCCCGAAACGGAGCAAGTACTAATGACCCTCGCAGAACAATGGAGAGCCGAAGGCGAAGCCAAGGGCAAAGCTGAAGGCGAAGCCAAGGGCAAAGCCGAAGGTAAGGCTGAAGGCGAAGCCAAGGGCAAAGCCGAAGGCGCCCGCCGCGTGCTCTTCCGACAGCTTGAGTTGAAGTTCGGTGAGGTGCCTGGCGCGCAGCGCGCGCGTGTTGAGCAGGCGGATGAAGATCAGCTTCTGCTTTGGAGTGAGAGTATTCTCACAGCCGAGTCGTTGTCCGCGCTGCTGAATCGTTGAGCATTGCTGAGCATTGCTTCGCGCGCCGCCCACGGCGGGCGGCGAAAGCCGATCAGCCGTGGGGACAACTCTCTCGTGCGCGGGTGAGCAGAATGCCGTGACGCTCGAGCTCCGTTTCGGCGACCTCGATGGCGGGCAGCATTGCGTCAGGGATCGCCAAGGGTCGACCTGCGCGGCGCGCCAGAGCCGCAAGGCCTAGTGGTGTCGGAAAGAAGCTGCGCGCCCACTGGGTTGCGACGTCTCGGTAGATGATCACGGCACGTGGCTCTGCTGTGGGGGCATGCGGCGATTTGCCCTCACGGAGGTCCGTAACGAAACGAGGCACGTCGTGGCTGTAGTGCCTGACGTGAATGGTGCGATCGAGCCCTGGGTCGTCGGCGCTGGGCTCGAAGTCGGCGACTCCCACAGCCCACTCGGTGAATTCGAAGTCCGCTAGCTCCTCGAGGTAGACGGGGAAGGCCCCGCCCGCGGCTCGCTCCGCTGCAATGAAATCGGAAAGTCGCGCAGCGAAGCGATTGGGATCCGGGTTGTCTGGTGGGTGCGTTGTCGCATACCGCGTGACCAGGTCTTCCCAAACCTTCGGGCCGAGCGCCAGCGCTGCGTGGCGCACCGACGGGCACAGTTGGCGCAGCGCGATGAAGCGGTTGCGCCGAGCGAGGACACCGTAAAAACCCAGGCGTTGCGTGCCTGAAGGTGAATGTCCCAGCTCTCGCTCCACGTCTTCGGCACTGGCCTTCAGCTCCAACATCGGGGCGAATGCGTCGAAGAAGCGTCGCAAATCAAGCGGCGGGCAGGCGGTGCCGTCCGGCTCGGCTGACGTCGAGCCCTTCATTCCTCGCTGCCTCGCGCTTCTACTTGGATGGCGCGGGCGTGATCGGCTTCGTCGAGCACGCGTTCGAGTGGTGGAATGTCGTTGTCCCACTCTATCAGTGTCGGCACCGGGCCGACTCGCCTGATGGCTTCGCGGTAGAGAGACCACACGGCGTCGGCCACCGGCGCCCCGTGGCGATCTAGCAGCACACCCTCTTCGTCGGGCTCGTGGCCCGCCAGGTGCATTTGTCGCGTCCTTTCCAGCGGGAGGCTGCACAGCGTCTCGATGGGATCGGAGCCGTGGTTGACGGCGTTTAGGTAGGTGTTGTTCACGTCGAGGAGCAGGTAGGAATCGCTCTCGTCCAGCACGGCGCTGACGAACTCTCCTTCGCTCAACGCGCCACCCGGCATCGTGGCGTAGTAGGTCACGTTCTCGAGCAGCAGCGGTCGCTCTAACACTTCGCTCACTTGGCGCGCGCGCTTGGCGCACCAACGCACTGCTTCCTCGCTGCGCGGCAGGGGCAGGAGGTCGTGGTAGTGATGGCCGTTGCAACTCGTCCAGCACAGGTGGTCGCTGTAGTATTCGGCTCCCGTCTCATCGAGCAGGCGCTTCAAGCGCCCAAGCGTCACCATGTCGAGCGGATCGGGCCCGCCTACCGACGTGCTGACGCCGTGGGCGATCAGCGGCCAACGCGAGGCCGCTTCGTCTCGTTGGCGTCGCCGCCAGCCGCCTTGTTCGGTGTAGTTCTCGGCGATGATCTCGAGCCAGTCGAGCCGGCGCTCCGTTTTTCGAAGCGCCGGCCAGAGCTCGAAACGCAAACCAATGCCCACGCCAGTCACACGACGGGCGCCGGGCCACGAGCTCACGGCTTTGAGCCTGCTGCAGGGCAACCGGCGCCGCCGCCGGGACAACCCGCGCCGCCGGCACCGCTTGCCGGACAGCCCGCGCCACCGGCAGGGCAACCTGCGCCACCGGCAGGGCAGCCGGCGCCACCGGCAGGGCAGCCGGCGCCACCCGCCGGGCAACCGGCGCCGCCGCCGGGACAACCCGCGCCGCCAGCCGGACAGCCCGCGCCGCCAGCCGCCGGGCAGCCAGCGGTCCCGCCGGTTCCGCCCTTACCACCGCTTCCGCTCTTGCCTGCGGCTCCGCCGTTGTTGGCGGCGTTGTCTTCATCGCTGGAGCAGGCCGGGATGGTGATCGCCAGCGCCGCGCCCAACAAAAGTACTTCGAAAACGCTCTCGAGATCTCTGCGCATAGGTTAGTTCTCCGTCGGCATCAGTCGCCGAGCCGGCATCTATGGCTTCGATGGCCCTTCGGTTACAGGCGGCACCAAAATACTGCATTCGGCGAAACCCTCGCGAAAGGCGTGACGCCCGGGGACGTCGAGGTGTTCGAACAGGTAGCGGCGAGCGGCGCAAAGGCCGGTCGCCTGCTCATCGGATACCGCAAGCGCCGCTGGGACATCGAGGCGACCCCAAGGGACGGTGCCGTCCGCGCAGGTGGGGCGCCCGGTTTCCGGAAGCTGAAGCTCGGCTCCCGCTTGGCAACCGAACTTCACGAAAGGGCTCGTGCGGTTCATCTCGACGGGAAAGTACGTTTCCAAGGGAACTTGGCTGATCAGTACGTTCTGAATCTGAAAGCAGCCGCTGTCGTCGGTCGCCCTATTACTCACGCCGTACTGCGAGGGCCGCTGGTTCTCCAAACGGGCGTACTCATGACAAGACGCGCAGGCGTTGGCTCGCCTAGCCGCGCGCTTCTCTTGGTCCTGCTGACCCTTGGCGACGATGCTCGCCGCGAGCTCCGCAACCAATTCCGTGGCGGTTGTTTGGTGGGCTGCGGACGCGCGCTGCCATTCCCAGCCGATCAGCGGTGACTGCGGCCGACTGGCCTCGGGACGAAGCACGAAAAATACCTCTTGCTCTGCTTCGAAGCGGGTGCCGCGCACGTCGGCGATAGACCATTGCCACGCGCTACGATCGCGGCCGCGCGCAACACTTTCCACTCGAGCGGCGCTGGAGCCCGATGGGAGCTTGAGTAGGGGCCGGCCGCCCCGGAAATTGGTAGTGATTTTCCCCCCTTCAGGCAGCTTCAGCCACACTTCGACGTCGTTGCGCGGCGTGCGGCGCGGAAGCCGCATCGGCGGTACCATCCGGATGTAGCCTTCGCGCACGAAATAGCCTTGGGGCTCGGGAACCCGCAGCTCCTTCATGCCCTCCGGTAGCTGTTTGCGGTGACACGTGGTGGCGACGGCGAGCACGCCCAACACGCAGAGTAACCGTTCCCAGCGCCCGGCATAGGTGGCGGCATGCAAGGTCATTGGTTGCTGCTTACTGCATTTAGTGTGGCAGTGGGCGGCTGCTCGAGCGAGAGCGCACGTCACGCCACTACGGGTGACGGCGGCCAGCCCGCCTCAGCTGACTCCGGAACATCGGGTCAGCCCGCTGCGTCCGGCGCTTCAGGAGCCGACACCGGGCAGTTGAGCGAAGGTCCTGGGGAGGTCGCCCCCGATTTCGCCTCGTCGCCTGACTTCGTAACGCGCGTGGCCGGGCTCGGGATGGGGCTCAGCGGCAGCCCGCATCAGCTCGTTCAGATCTACTATTCGGCAAATATCGAGCCGATTTTGGCCGCAGACAGCTTCGGCGCGGTTCCGCAGGGCACGGTAGCCGTCAAGCTGCAAAGCCGCGACGGTGACGAGGTGGTCGACCAAGTCATGCTCATGATCAAGAAGGCTCCCGGCACGGATCCCGAGCACGGCGACTGGGTCTGGGAGCAGAGGCGCCCAGCTACGTTGGAGCTCGTCAGCTCGAGCGAGAGAACCGCCTCCTTTCGCGATTTTTGCGCCGGTTGCCACGCCGGATTCACGGCGACGGACTGGCTCGCTGGTACCTCGCTCGCCGATTGAAGGCGCCAAAAGCCGCTTGATTCACACTCCGAGTGACGGCAGGCCTTGCGTAATCTCGCCGAGTGGCGCGTTGACTCCGACGGCGCGCATGGCCGACACGATGAGCTGGCCTGGGTGGGCTTTGGCGCCATCGATGTGACCCTGGTGCTTGAGCTTGCCGCCTGCGCCGCCAGCAATCATCAAGTACATGTTGTTCCCCGAGTGCGCGCCGAAGTTGTCGTTCAGGTTGCCAGCTCCCTCTTCGACGCCCGAACCTGCCTCACTCAAGAACAGCGTGACGGTGTTGTCGAGTACGCTCGAGCCATTGCCCTCGGGGCTATTTCGTAGCTTGTTGACGAGCGTCGCCCAGTTTTTCACGCTCCAGTACCAAATCTTGGCGAGGTCAGTGCCGCGATCGGCGTCGCCGCCCGAGTGCGTAATCTCGTGGATGTCGGTATCGATGTCGCGTCCGACGATGTCTTTGACGGCCGTAAAACTTTGACCGAACGTGTACATCAGCGAGCCCGCGCGCGTCATGTCGCAGACCAGCGCCATGTGCATCAGGTCGTTCATCAGCTCGCAGCGCAGGATTTCGTTGGACCAGCCGGTTCGTGACGTGAGCTCTTCGGGGAAATCAGCGGGCGGGCGCGCAGGCGTAATGCATTGAGCGCTGGGGTCGGCTGCCAATTGTGCGATACGTCGCTCGATTCCGCGCAGCTCTTCGAGGTGCTGTTCGAGACGGTGGCGGTCCCAGCTGCCAAGACGCTGATTCAGACGCTCGGCTCGCGCCAGCACCGCGTCCACGACTGCGACCTCTTTGTCGTGTCGCAGCTTGGCTCCCGGAGCGGAAAGATCGCCCCCCTTGCCGAACATCTGGTCGAACGTTTGAGCAGGATCGGTAAAAGGTTCGACCGACGTCAGGCCGTCGTGAGACATGCGGCCACGCACCGAGTCTCCGACTTC
>JAYUYU010000284.1:0-2415 GCA_043752365.1 Myxococcales bacterium
CTTCTCGGGCGACGCCGTCACCGTCTCCAAGTCCTTCAGCGTGCAGTAGACGGATCCACACGGACCCGCGCGATCGAGATTTCACAGGGAGATCGGGAGTCGTGCGAGCCCTGAATTTTGGGCGCCACGCAATTCCGGCATTCGCGTCGCGCCCGCGCGGAGTCGCTCTCGAGCAACACGTCTGCTGGACAACTTGCGCTCGCGCGTTAGCGCGAGCCAGATCGCCCTCACCCACACCTTGGCGAGGGCAGATCACGATCGAAGCAGAAGACCGGAGTGAACGAAACTCGGCGAGGCCGAGCGCCCGCTTCCCTTCAGGTCAAGGATCGCATGGCACTTCAAGCGAAGCACGGAGGAAAACAAGACCCTCACGGGTGAACATAAATCAAGATCCCTTCTTCGAAGCCACCTTGACCGGAATAGGCTCCGTGCCAGTGCTCGGGCACGTCGGGCGACGACCAGAAGAAGACGTAACGCGCGTCGATAGGCGCCAAGTTGATGCAGCCGTGGGAGCGGGCGCGGCCGAAGTCGTCGTGCCAGTAAGCGGCGTGCAGCGCGTAGCCGCCCTTGAAGTACATGACCCACGGCACGTCGCGTAGTTCGAACTCCTGGTCGGCCACGGCCGAGTCCATCGTGGTCGTGATGTGCTTCTGGTAGACGCGAAATTGGCCGGTAGGTGTGCTCATCGTCTTGGCAGGGTCGCCCAAGCCGTCTTTGCCGGTCGACACCAGCGTCACGTACACCGGCTGAGCACCCTCGTACAAAACCAGGACTTGGTTTTGAATCGAGATGTCGATCCACTTGCTATTGCCGCGCGCCCAGCCAGGCAATTTGCTGGTCTTGGCGGCGGTCTTTAAATCGCTGCTCGGCAACCACAGGCCGTCGCGCGTCTCGACCATGCGCTGGCCCCGCAGTTCTTTTACCGAGCCCGTGAGCGCCACCATGCTGCGTCCGACAACGCGCTCGCCGTCGACCACTCGGCCACCTTCCAGGCGGTAGCTTTTCACGCCCTCTTTGCGCGCAAACGCTACCGGCAATCCGACTTGCTTGATGTCGTAGCCATGAAAGGGCGAACCGGAGTCGGCCTTGAGCTTGTCCGCGGGAATCAGCCGCGCGTCAGTCGAAACCGCGAAGCGACGATTTTGAGACTCTGGCCCGCCGACGAACGAACCGATCAGCGACACCCCAGTGTGCCGCTTCACGCGGTTTGAAATGACCGCGTAGCTTGGCACCTTGAAGCTTGAAACATTCGGAATCTTGCGCCCGCCCTGCAGCCACCACGGCAGGCCGTCGCTGCCGTCGCCACCGTAGCGCTCGCTCAACCCGAGCGGCCGAGCGTGATCCGGAATGCCGCCGATGGCCAAGCCGCGCTCGTCGAGCGGCACGTCGTTGGCCCCGACATCGAGCTTGTCCCACTTGTCCTTCAGCTTCTCGTGACTGCGCAGGTGCCGCTCCAGGCGCATTTCATACTGAAACTGCTCGTCCTTGCTCGGCACCTTCATGTACGAGGGCGCAATCGAGCGCACAAACGCGTACGGGTAGGGCATCGGCTTCTTGCGATCTGGCTCGACCGCAATCGCGCGCACCAGCGGATGGTCGAGCTTGACGGTGGCGTTGGGCCCCGCGCACACGAAACCGAGCGGGCGCACGGCGTACCAGCCTTCGGCGCAGCCATCCTTCGTCACCGGCAGGGCCGAGCGCGCCACCTTGGCGCCCAACCGCAGGTAGCCAACCACCTCGGCCTTGGGGTCAGGCTTGGCGTAAACCGGCGCCTGCATCACGATCGGCGCCAAAAGCGGTCCGTCCGCCGGCGGAACCGGCACGTGGGACCAGTCGTCGACCGCTTTGGTGATGCCGCCGTTCTCCGGTTTGACCCGCATCGCAGCCGGATCCTTGCGAGAGAACCAGCTGTTGCCGTCGCAGCCGGTGACCGTAACGGCCAAAACCACCCCGAGCGCGGCCAGCGCGGCCCGGGTGGTGGGCCGTCTGGTAGCGAGCACGCGGAGCGAAGGCATCCCCTTGCCCATGCCAAAACCCGCGAGCCGGGCCAACAAACCGGCAGAAAGTCTTGCGCTGCCGGCTCTGTCGGGGAAGGCTCGCTCACCCCGAGCGCAAGAGTCTTTAGGAAGATCAGAGCGAGCGAAAAATGGCCAAGGACACCCTCACGATCACGGACAACCGGAACGGCAAAACCTACGAAGTGCCGATCAGCGAAGGCACGATTCGCGCGCTCGACCTGCGCCAGATCACCGTCGACAAAGACGACTTCGGGTTGATGACCTACGACCCCGCGTTCATGAACACGGCCTCGTGCCGCAGCAAGATCACGTTCATCGACGGCGACAAGGGCGTGCTGATGTACCGGGGCTACCCGATCGAGCAGCTCGCCGAGAAGAGTTCGTACCTCGAGACAGC
>JAYUYU010000285.1:0-6338 GCA_043752365.1 Myxococcales bacterium
TCCCGCCGGCCTTGCGCCGAAACGCGACCCCTTGCCTTGGATGATCTGCGGGAGTCCTTCGCAGGAGCTTTGCTGGACGCATCGATGCCCGGCAAGAAGCAGGTTCTCTCATCCGCTAGACTCGCCGCATGGGACTCTTGACCTTCGGCATCAACGTCACCCTGGACGGCTGCGTCGACCACCAGGAGGGCATCGCCGACGACGAGACACACGCCTTCTTCACACGCCTCATGGACGAGGGTGGGGCGATGCTGTGGGGTCGCGTCACCTACGAGATGATGGAGAGCTACTGGCCGGCGGTCGCCCGCGGCGACGAGCAGGCGCCGCCCGCGATACGCGAGTGGGCGGCCAAGCTGGAGGCCAAGCCGAAGTACGTGGTGTCGTCGACGCGAAAGGACTTTCCGTGGACCAACAGCCACCACATCGCCGGCGACCTTCGCACGGGGGTGCAGAAGCTCAAGGACGCGACCCCGGCCGGCGTGCTCCTCGGTAGCGGCAAACTCGCGACCGAGCTGGACCGGCTGGATCTGATCGATGAGTACAAGTTCCTCGTCCACCCCAGGATCGCCGGCCACGGCCCGACCCTGTACCAGAGCGGGCTGCCCAGCACGCGACGGCTCGAGCTGGTCTCGGCCAAGCCGCTCCGCAGCGGCGCGGTCGCCATGCACTACCGGCGCGCGCGCTGACACTGGCACGGCGCAGACCCCGCGCACTGAGTCGAACGCCGGCTCGGCTTGGGATCGTCGCGGCGCAAGAACACCGAAGCCCCGAGGCGTTTGCCTCGAGGCTCGCCAATTGAAGCTCGGCCCGCCCGCCTCGAGCATCGGAATTCCCTACGTGAACGCATCGGCTCCGCCTTGCAACTGTCGAGGGCGTTGACGCCCGTGGGCCCTCGGCGCCAAATCGCCGACGATGGCCGCTCCCATTCTTTCAATCGAAGCCGCGAGGCGCGCATCACAACAGCCAAGCAAGTACCTGCTCTGGGTGCGGCAGGCGGACGCTAAGCAATTCGCGGAGCCGGGCTGGGTGAAGCTGGAACCACCACGAGACGGCGCTGTTCTGTTTCTGCATCGCCAGCGCGAGCTGCGGGTCGTGAGGGCCAGCGGCGTGCTGTGAGTGCTAGACCGGGAAGATATTCCGACTTGACGGCGTGGACTCATTCGGGCGATTGCGAACAGGTGATGGCGCTCGACCGCAAGATTCTGCAGCACGTCCACGACAGCTGGCGCAAGACGCTGGCCGGACCCGAGAAGCGTACCTGCGACGTCGTCGGTGAACTCGCCCCAACGCTGCAACCGTGGGAGCGCACGCTTCTGGCCGAAACGTTAACGAGCTTGGTTCTGCGGGGCTGGCTCCGAAAGCACGCAGACAACTTTTTCGAGGCTACCGACGCGGGCGAGTACGAGCTGGCGAAGTAGCGGTGTGGTCCCGCGCTTACCGCCGCTGCCTGGCCAGCCGCTTGCCTCGCGGTCGCTCGGCTCCGCACTTTCGTCGACCGTAGCGAACGCCCACACCATGAGCGGCTTCACGCCTACGTACGCGTCCAGGATGCCGCCCAGCCGGCGCGTGGCGACCTCCGCGACCTCCCAGGCCTCGCGGTGTTGCCGCGTACGCGGCTTGCTGCTGGCGGCCATCGTGAGCGAAGCCTGAAGGTCTTTCCCTACCGCCACGAGCCCCGGCAAGCGCCGGTCGCCAGCGTTCGCCGCGCGCCACGTTCGGTACAGCAGCCGTGCGATCCCGATTAGGTCGCGGACGGTCTGAGCTGGGACTCGCGGACGTGGCCCCGGCGCGGGCGCTAGTCGCGGCGGCCGGGTGCGTCCAGGTCCCATTGGCGCCGTAGCTCGGACTACCTGCCGCGCCGCCAGCTTGCCAGAGCGCATCGAACATTGGGCGCATTACCGAGGGGAAGACCGCGCCCGCGTCCAAGGTGACGTCCGGCAGCGTCAATGCATCCCGATCGAAGGTGTGGGCAGTGTCGTGCCGCGAGGCAAATCCCTGAAGGTTAGCTAGGATCCGCTTGCCCTTGCAGCCCAGCAAGGTCGCCAAAAGACCGATCGGATTTGTGTAGGCTAAGGGGGACAATGCGGGGGCAATGCGGAGGAATGGGACCACGACCTGCCCTCACTTACCGGCATTTATCAACGGTCCGCCCGAGGCGATCCGCAGCCTTATTCAGCTGCGGATCGCCTTGTTTTCTCGGGCTCCCCAACAGCTCCTCAAGTAAGAACTTTGCGACTTGCGTCGTCGTGGATTTCGCTGCTGCGAGAAAGCGGCTCCGGGCGGTTCGCGTTCCACGGGAGTTGAGGGCAGGTGCCGATGCGTCGGCTCGGGCGGTCGAATGGCAACGCCAGCTCGCCGCGGGCGAGGTTCGATCTCGAGCTGAGATTGCCCGGCAGAGGGCCTTTCACGAGCGCGGGTCACGCAGATTTTGGGGCGCCGCCAGGCGCAAACCCGCGCCGGCACCGGCAAACCATAGGCCGGGCCTGTGCAATCGGCTAACCTTGAGCGGATGAGCGACCCGCTCACCGCCAGCGACTTTTGGCCACTGATTCTGAAACTGCCGCACGACGAGCGCGTGCGGCTGGCGAAGCTCGCGCTGCGCGCAGCAGCCCAGGACGCCTCGTCGGCGGCTGCGTACGCGGCCGCGCCCCCTGCCCCGGACGAGTTCTCGTCGGATGACGAACCGCTCGCTTGGGAAGGCCGGGGTTGGGAGGAGTTCGGTGCGTCGCGGTGAAATCCGCTGGTACACGTTCGCGCTCCCTGACAAGCGGCGCCCCGTGCTCATCCTGTCGCGCGATTCGGTGCTACCGAGCTTGAACGAAGTGATCGTCGTCCCAGCGACGCGCACGATCCGCGGGATCGATACAGAGGTCGTCCTCACCGAAGACGACGGCATGCCCACCTCGTGCGCGCTCAACTTCGACCACGTTTCGCTCGCGCGGAAAGAGCGCCTCGGTCCGACAATCGTCAGCCTAGCCGAAGGGCGCTGGGGTGAGATCGAGCGAGCGCTGCTTGTCGCGTGCGGTTTCCATCACGGCTAGCGCGCACAACCAGCGTCATGAGCAATCGATACGGCGGCGAAAGTGTCGGGAAGAAGCTGGCTCGATACTCCTTTTGGGATCGGACCAAGCGGTGGCTTGGAGATCGCTTCTTCACCGAACAGCATCTGGTGCTAGCTTCCCGCGATGGCGGTGACGTCGCTGTTCTAAAGGGGCTCGGAGTTACGCCACAGAACATCGTTGCCGTAGACACCGACAAGGAAGCGGTTGACGACTGTCGCCGAAAGCACCCGCGCAGCCCGTTTCGTGATGGGGGCAGCTTCATGACGGCCGAAGCCGCATCGAAGGTTTTTGGTCGAGAGGCCGGCTAAGTACGTGCGGTGAGCAGGCGGCGAGAGAGTCCAGCGTGCGGCGGCCTATGCCGCCCCTCGAATCAACGGTTCAGGCGAACGACGCTACCGCATGACTCGCGACAAGCGCGCGGCGCGCCACGCAGCAAGCGCCTTGCTCGCTTCCTGGCACCCCAAGATGTTCAGCCCGAACGCCCGCGGCAGCGTTCGGCTGATGGCATTTAGCGCCCGGTCGTCCACGTCAGTTCGAGCATCAATGCTCGACATGATTGCGACCAACTCCGCATTTCGCACTTCAGCTAGTCGAGCCCCAACGTAAGCGTCGGCGATCAGGCCGGCCGCGAGAACTGTCGCGTCGTCAGGTCGCACTTCAGCGAGCCCCAGGTAGCGGACGGCTGCCCGAAGAACAGGCGCCTCGGACCTCCACTCCGACAGCGCGCCCGCGGTTTTCAGGATGGATCGAGTCGCACGCGTGAAACTATAGCCCCACGCGATCAGTCGCGCGCTTGCACGTTCGTACGCGGCGGGTTCGGCCCGCCCCTGATCCAAGAGCCAAGCCATGCCCAACTGCGACCACATCCGTCTGATCCCCATCTTTTCCTTCGCGACCAGGGTGAGAACGCCGTCGTCTGTCCATAGGATGCGGTTGCCCTCGCTTGCAATTGCGATTGCCTCTAGTGCGGGCAACCCGACCACCTCGGTCAACTGCTTGCGTTCAACGGCATCCATGTAGGCGAGCTTGATGGAGCTCATGGGTGTCAGATTTGCTTCAACAAAGGCCAGGGCTTCCCCGAGACTGCTCGCGGCAGACTCCCGTTGCTCCTCGCTCGGATCCGAGAAGCGCGGACCATCAGGCGTCCACACGAGCGAACCGCCGGAGCGCGCGCTGGCAACGGCGTCGGTCACAAACGCGCGAAACTCTCGGAGCGTCGAGTGCGAAACCATCATGGTCTTGCCGAATGCTGGAATTTGCCTCAGTTCTTCCGTGCGCGTTGCGAAGCGGAATGGGTCTCCCACGAGCGCCGCTTGAGCCTCCTCAACAAGACCGTCGCGTCCATGGGCTCACCGCGGTCGAGGTGCGACTTTATTTCGTCGAGTTCACCGTGTTGTGCATCTGCAACGACATGGCGCACGGCATCGTGCAACGGGGCCATGTGCTCTCGCAGGGCCTTGATCGTCCCATCGTCGGCATCCAAGCCGAGCGCCTGGCGAGCTGCGGGACTACGTCCGATCAGCGGTTCAATATCGTCCCAGGTGAGGAGCTGGATCTTGAACGCTTGCTTCGCGCTCTGCTCAACATTTAGCTGGCTTACCTTGAGCTGAGCTTTTGTTCCCCGCTTGGCGGTGGTGAACACGATGTATTCATCGATTCGTTCGGGGAACGTCTTCGCCTTGATAACCTCGTCTTCAAGTTCCTTCGGCGGCAGCGTCTTGTGAGGGGCGTGGTGCTTGCATTGAAATGCGAATCGCGGAAGCTCCGCGCCAAAAACCACCAACAGCACGCGCGCGCTCGCCTGTCGGGTCGACGCGCTGGTTATCGCCTTCAAGGTCGCGGTGGAGCCGGCCGTCAACGACGAGCTGGACGAGCGCCAGTCACTCGCCGACCTCGCCGGTGCGGCCGGGGTGAAAGCCGGTGCGGCCCGCTTCGCAGTCAAGCGTAGTCGTAGTCGCGATTCCTTCGTGCTCGAGAACGCCGACGTCCGCCTCGTGGTCGACCGTCGCGCACGCGGCGGCTGGAACATCGAGGTCACGGTCCGCGCTGTCTTTCTGGCGACGCTACCCGGCGACCTGACGCGATACTTGCTCAGGAAGAGTGACCCGCGCGACGCGGCGCTGTCGCTCTTTGCCAAGCTGCGCGCCTCATCCGCCCGTTTCAGTAGCAGCGACGACGCGGAGCGCGGCTCGTGAGCGCATCCAGGAAGCTCAAGCGGCGCAAGGACCGCGAGCGAGTTGTCTTCATCATCCCGTTACCACTATCGGCGGACATTCAGCCCTGGGAATTCGAGCTACTCGCCCCGCACCTCGAAGCGATGCTCGAAGCCGTGCTAAATGAGCCGCTGGCGCCCGATGACGACAAGCAAAGCCAAACGTGAGCTGCGACGCGTCGTCCTCTACACGCGCGTCTCAACGGCCGAGCAAGCCGAAAAGGACCTTTCGCTTCCGTCTCAGCTCAGGACGCTAGAGCGACATGCCCGCGAGCGCGATCTCGAAGTAGTCGAGCGCTACGTCGAGCCAGGAGCATCCGGCCGCGACGATCAGCGCCCGGTGTTTCGTCGTATGATGCAGGATGTGCTTCGCCCCGTCCGCGGACGTGGACGCGATTTTGGTCGTGCACACGTCGCGGTTCATGCGCGACGCAGGCAAGAGCATCGTTCACAAACAGGCGCTGGCTCGACGCGGCATTCGAGTCATCTCGACCAATCAAGAAACGGCAGACGACCCGTCGGGGCGTCTCATGGAGACCATTTACGCCGGATTCGACCAATACGAATCCGACATGAACGGCTACCGCACGACCGCCGCCATGCACGAGAACGCGCGTGGTGGGTTCGTCAACGGCTCGGCGGCGCCGTTCGGCTATCGAGCGCAATTGGTCGACGCCGGTTCCGGACCGAAGCGCCGCAAGCTCGTGCCCGACTCCGACGAGGCCGCCGTCGTGCCGGAGGTCTTCCAGCTGTACGTCGCCCACGGCGGCGCAAAAGCGGTGGCGCGCGAGCTGAATCAACGCGGTCGACGGTTTCGTAGCGGCAGGCTTTGGACCCCGACCAAACGCTCGCCAAAAACTACCTGCGATTCTTGGTCGACCGGGTCGACGTCAGCGGCAACGAGCTGACCATCCACGGCAAGACGAGCGCGGCGGTCGCGCTTCTCGCCGCCGGCCCCAAACCTTCCCACCTATCCATCCAACCCACTGCGGAGGTAGTTCTTACTTCCGCAGTGGGTTGGCTCCAACTCAAGGACTCGAACCTTGGACCCGGCGGTTAACAGC
>JAYUYU010000286.1:0-2406 GCA_043752365.1 Myxococcales bacterium
GGGGAGCTGCTTCAAGTCTGGAGCACGCTGCGCGATCCTGAAGCAGCCAGCGGCTCGGCTCTCTCCACTCAGGCGCCGTCGACCAATGCTAGCCTAGCCGAAGGGATGAACGCCGGCTTCCCCGTTCGACACAGTGAGCTTGCGGCCGAGCCGGTCGTGCTCGGTGCGGGTGCCGTCGTCGGGCGCTACCAGTTGGAACAACGCATCGGCGCCGGAGGCGTCGGACAAATCTGGCGGGCTCGGCACTCCGAGCTCGGACATACCGTAGCGATCAAACTACTCGAGCCCGGGGGTGATGGTCTGCAGGAACGCCAGCGTTTTCTGCAGGAAGCTCGGCTCTCAGCGCAGCTGGGGCGAGTTTGTCGGCATATCGTCCGGGTCGAGGACCATGGCGTCATCGAAACGTCCGGAGGTGGTTGCCCCTACCTCGTCATGGAGCTGCTCGACGGCGAGACGCTCGGAAGTCGGCTCCGGCGCGAACCGAGGCTCACGCTGAACGAAATCGCCATCGTGGTCGAGCAGGTCGCGCGCGCACTGACGGTGACGCACGCCGCGGGCATCATTCATCGCGACCTCAAACCGTCGAACATCTTCTTGACTGCCGATCACGAAGCAGGGCTGTGCACCAAGCTGATCGACTTCGGCATTGCGAGGGACACGTCTAGCGACGGTTTGACGCGCACGGGGTCCGTGATCGGGACGCCAGGCTATATGAGCCCCGAGCAAATTTCTGGTCGCGATTTGGATTCGCGCGCCGACTTGTGGAGCCTCTGCGCGGTGATCTTCCGCATGCTTACCCTGAAACCACCGTTTGGCAGTGGCACCTTCGAGGAGCTCACCGCGCGCGTGCTGTGGCAGAGCGCACCCGCGCCGTCGAGCCTGCGACCCGAGCTGCCGGCCGCGCTGGATCGCTTCATGGCGCGCGGTTTGGCGCGCTCAGCTGGGCAGCGTTTTCAGACCGCAGAGGAGTTGTCGGCGACCTTCGCAATGGTCGTCGAGGCGGCCGCGCTCGGGCAGGAAGTAGACGTGCCGCTGCCCCCGCCCGTGTCTGAGGCAGTCACGGAGATCGCGCCGAGCCAGCCTCAGGCTGCGGAGGGGCCTTTCGGTGTCAATCTAGCGAGTCGGGTCTCCAGTGAAGCGCAACCGTCTGCCGGTGGCCGGCGGCGGCTGATCTTTGGATTCATGTCTGCCGGCGCTATCGTCGCTGCTTGGGCCATGTTGCGTCAGCCCGCGCCCGGCGCGCCCACGCAGCCGGCAAGCATCAGGGCGATCGAGCAATCCGCCAGCCCAAGCCTGCGACTCGGCGTTGCCACGACCGCAGCCGCTACTGCTTCAGCGCCTGCGCTGGAGCCGTTGCCCGTCGCGTCGCCCGTAACACCAAAGCTGCCACCAGCAACACGTAGCACGGGCAGCAAAGCGGGCGGACGGTCGGCGCTCAAGCGCACGTCGACGGCGCCCGCGTTGTCCGCCAAACGTGCTTGGCTAGATACTGGCGAGATGTGAAAGTGGCGTGGCGCAACCGCACGGCTTTCGTCGGACTTTGTTTTGCTAGCAGCCTGGCGTCGGCACCCGCCTTGGCGCAGTCACCGGCAGGCGACTCGTCAGATGATGCGGATGCGTTGTTTCAAAGCGCGGTACGCAACATGGACGAGGCTCACTGCCTTAGGCCCGCCGCGGCGGAGCGCGTCGCCTGCTTGCGCGTGCGCGAACAGTTCAGCCGCGTCTACGCGCGCTCGCCGCTCGCGCTTGGGGCCTTGCGCAACCGAGCATTCATCGAGAAATCGCTGGGACTCTTCGCGAGCGCCGTTAGCTCGTTCCGGGAGCTTGCGCGCGTGGCTCCGGGCCACCCAGATCCGGCTCGCCGGCAATGGGCTACCTTCGCGCAAACCGAGGCTGTCGCGCTCGAGTCTCGCGTGCCCGTGCTGGTGCTCGAGGTGCGCGGAGCGGTAGACAGCAAGGCCGCACTGTTGCTCGACAGCACGCCACTTCCTTTCAAAACGACCCAATCTTTGAGATTGGATCCGGGGCCACATGTGTTGGTGTTGAAAGTCGAAACCCGGTCTGCGCGCGAAATACGAGTCGACCTGTCGGCGGGTGAACGAGCGCGGGTAATCGTCGATCTCAGCAAGGACGGCTCGCCTCTGTCGGTCACTATTCCGGCTCGAGAGACAGCTGGTCGCGGCAGCAGCAATGCCCGCGGTTGGGCCTTGGGGCTCGGCGTTAGCGGCGGCGTGCTCATCGTTTCTGGCCTGGCCTTCGGCACAGCTGCCTGGATTCAGAAGCGCGAAGCGTGCGGTGGGGCTGCTGTCTGCGACCCGTCCGGCTACGCTTCAGCGGCTCGTTCCGCGCGCTACGCGAATGTCTTGGTGGGTACCGGCCTCCTGGTAGCGGCCGGTGGCTTGGGGC
>JAYUYU010000287.1:0-15092 GCA_043752365.1 Myxococcales bacterium
CCACGGCCGGCACCCCCGCCCGCGAGTGCGCCGCGATCGACCTGGGCCACTTCGACGTGGTCGAGACCCTCGGCCGGGGCGGGTGCGGGGTCGTGGTCAAGGCGTTCGACCGCAAACTCCGTCGCCACGTGGCCATCAAGATGATGGCCCCCGGACTCGCGGCCACTTCGGCGGCCCGCAAGCGGTTCCTCCGCGAGGCCAGGGCGGCGGCGGCGGTCCGCCACGAGAACGTCGTCCAAATCTACGCCGTCGAGGAGCACCCGTCCCCGCACCTGGTGATGGAGTACGTCCCCGGCTCGTCGCTGCACCTGCTCCTCCGCGAGCGAGGGCCCCTCGAAGTCGCCGAGGTGGCCGGCATCGGGGCGCAGGTCGCCCGCGGGCTTGAGGCGGCCCACGGGCGGGGCCTGGTCCACCGGGACGTGAAGCCGGCGAACATCCTGGTCGAGCGGTCGGGCGGTGTCATTCGAGTGAAGCTGACTGACTTCGGCATCGCGCGTCTACCCGCCGAGCTCGCCGACCAAAGCGGCGGCACGGCGCCCGGTACGGGCGCTTACATGCCGCCCGAGCAAGTGCTGGGGCAACCCATCGACGCGCGCGCGGACCTCTACGCCGCGGCGATCGTGATGTTCGAGATGCTGACCGGCGTCACCCCGTTCGACTCGCCGGAGCGCACCGAGATTGCCATCCGCACGGCTCAGCTGGACGAGCCGCCGCCGCCGATCAGCCGTCTCGTCGTGGGCGCCCCGCCAGCCCTAGATTTGGTGTTCGCCCGCGCGCTTGCCAAGAACCGCGACCTCCGCTACCCCAATGCCCGCGCGCTAGGCGACGCGTTCCGTAGCGCGCTCGCTCTGCCAGAGTCTGCTGGCTGGCAGGCGCAGGCCGAGCTGTCCCGTGTAGCCAAAACGCTGTCGATGGTGCTCGAGCAGCTGCCCGAGGCAGGCTCGTCCGGGCTACACCCGACGGCGGCAGACGTGCCAGCCCTGCCTCAAGCTGGCGCCGAGGCACCGCCAGCTCCCGCCGAAGCTGCTGCGCTCGCGGAGGCCGAGCGCTACGCCACCGACGTGATGACAGCCTTTAAAAAAGGCTGAGGTTGACAGTCTTCCGGGTCGGTGCGAAAGGGACTGCCGCCGCTTGGGTCAAAGGCGGAGTATCAATGCGAAAACGCTCCGTTTTACTGCTTTCAGCCTTCAGCGCCACGCTCGGTTTTTACTCGCTTCCTTCGCTCGCGCAGCCTGCGCCCGAAGTAAAGCGCCCAGCCCCGGAGGCAAAACCGGTCGAGCCGAAGCCGCCCGTCGAGCCCGCAGCGCCAGTCGCGCCGACGCCCGCCGTGGCGCCAGCAGCTGCTGACGCGCCGCCACCGGCCGCTGAGGCTACCGAAGAACCGGAAGCCGAAGCAGAACCTGCCGGCTCACTCCCGCAAGCTCAGCCGGGTCTCAATCCGCTGCCCGTTTGGCCAGAGCCTTCAGAGGACGCCGCTGCGTTGAAGCGTCAGGGCGCCGAGCGCCCGGGCAGCGCGAAACCGAGCGGCGACCACGCGGTGTTCGCTGAAGACTGGTGGACGCACACGCGCCCAGTCTTGGAATGGCACGGCAGCTTCCGCGCCCGCGGCGAGCTGTTCTACAAATTTCACCTCGGCCGCCTCGACCCAGCGTCCAAGGCGCTGTTTCCGCGACCGGCGGACCACTACTACACGCCGGTCACAGGCGTAACGCCGGGCACCCCCCCCCAGCCCAAGGTCTGCCGGGAGTCGGACGAGGGCGGCAGCTCCAGCGCGCTGCGCGGCTGCGACGACAACACCAACGCCGGCGCGAACCTGCGTTTCCGGCTCGATCCGGAGTTCCACGTCTCCGACAACCTGCGCGTCCTTTCGCAGATTGATCTGCTCGACAACCTGGTGCTCGGCTCGACGCCGAGCGGCTACGCGGTCGACAACGGCAGCGTGGCGAAGCGCAGCGGCTACGCGCCCTTCGGCTTGTTGGACGACGGCACCGCGGCCCCTAGCGCTGGCCGCAATAGCCTGCGCGACAGCATCATCGTCAAGCGCGTGTGGGCCGAGTGGGTCACGCCGGTCGGACAGCTGCGCTTCGGTCGCATGCCGCAGCACTGGGGCCTGGGCATGGTCCAGCACTCGGGCGACGGCCACGACGACGACTACCAGTCGACCATCGATCGCGCGCAGATTATCAGCGGCATCAAGTCGCTCGACCTGTACGCGACGGCCGCCTTCGACTTCCCGAACGAAGGCCCCACCAGCGACACACTTTCCATCCAGCGCGGGCAACCGTACGACGTCGCCCAGCTCGACGACGTCAACCAGTACACCTTCAGCATCATGCGCAAAAAGAGCCCCGAGCTCGTGCGCGCTTCCCTGAACAAGGGCGAGGTGGTGCTGAACGGCGGCCTGCAGGTGCAGTACCGGCACCAGCTGTTGGCGGCGGACAATGCCGGCACCTGCGGCGTGGGCGCGGCCGCCCTCAACTGCGAGACGGCCAGCCCGCTGACGTTCACCCGGCGCGGCGCCAGCATGTGGATGCCCGACCTGTGGGTGCAGTTGTTGTACCAAGGTTTCCGCTTCGAGACGGAAATTGCCACGGTGCAAGGCTCCGTCGACAACGTGTCGACCGACGCCAGCACCGCGGCCAACCAGCTCAACTACAAAACGCGCAGCTGGGGCTTTGCCACTGAAATCGAGCAGCTGCTGGCCGAGAACAAGCTGCACCTTGGGTTCAAGGCCGGCTGGGCCTCGGGCGACGCCGACGTCGACAGCTTGTCACCGGGCAACGGCTTTCAGGACCAGAACGGCGACCACACGGTGTCCACGTTCCGCTTCAACCCCAGCTACGGGCTTGATCTCATCCTGTACCGCAACTTGCTCTCGCGCGTGCAGGGCACCTACTACCTGCGCCCCAGCGTGAAGTACGACTTCTTGCGCGACCCCAACGGGCAGAAAATCGGCGGCGGCATCGCAGCCATTTGGTCGCGCGCCAGCGAGTTCATGCAGACCCCGGGCCACGCGCGTGACCTGGGCGTCGAGGTCAACGGCCAGCTCTATTTCCAGAGCAAGGACGGCTCGCTGAACGACGACCCAGGTCGCATGGGCGGCTTCTTCGCCAAGCTCGAGTATGCCGTGCTGTTTCCCATGTCGGGTCTTGGCTACGGCCGCCGTGAACAGGCGGTCGACACGAGCCTGGCCCAAGCCCTGCGCTTGTTCTTAGGCGTCAGTTTCTAGCTTAGGGCGCGGCCCGTCAGCAGCGGGCCAGGTTTCGGGGCATAATCCCGGTACGTGACTCGCCTGCTACCGTCCGTCGCCTGCGCCGTGGCTCTGACCTTCAGCGCCGGCTGCGCCAGTACTCCGCCTGAGACTGACCCCGGTGCGGGCGCCGCGGGCGAGCCGAGCGTCGCGGGGGCGGGCGGCAACGACGGCTTTAGCAGCGTCGCTTGTCCAGCGGGCACCAATCCGGCGGCTGACAGCAAGCCGGTCGAGCTAGGAGTGGTTTCCGGCCAGCTCATCGACGAGCAAGGCTCGCCCACCTCGGGCGGGCTGGTGCAAATCTGCGGCAAGGACATTTGCATCAATGCGCGCGTCGGCAACAACGGCAAGCTGGCCGAAAGCGTCGCGCAAACGCTCGACACGCCCGCGTGCAAATTCGGCGACGGGCTCACTTGGGCCAAGCTCGCGCTCCCGCTGGCTGCGGGCAACACCGCGCTCGGCACGTTGACGACCGTACGCCTGCCGGCGTTCGCAGACGCGGTGCCGTTCACGCCGGGCAAAAATGTTAGCTCGGGCGGCGCCACCCTCACTCTGGCTCGCGACGCGCACGTCGAAGTGGATTTTTTGACGTACGAGGATGAAGCGCAGCAAGGCTTCCGGGCCGTGGCGCTGCCTGAAGCTGCGCTCAGCCAGCTGCAGCAAGACTTCGTCGCCGGTTTCGCGTTCTCGCCGGTCGAGACGCGCATTTGCCCAAGCCCCGCCCTTAGCCTCGAAAATACGGCGAATTTAGCGCCGGGCGTGGCGCTCGAGCTGTTCATGCTCGGCCTGGGCGTGCGTGAAGCCTGGGCACCCTACGCCAGTTGGCTGAAGGTCGGCGAAGGCCGCGTGAGCGACGACGGCAGCTCGCTCGAGTTTGCCGAGGGCCTGCCGTTGCTGACCGCCATCGGCATTCGGGAAAAGCGCTGATGCCGGCCAGGCTTGCCTCTGCGCTGTTGACGGCCAGCCTAGCGTTGGCGTGCGGCAGCAACGCGCCCGAGGTGCCGAAGGAGCTGTTGGTCGCCAACTCCGGCTGCGCTTCGACAGATTACCCAAGCGAGGGTTTGGGGAAAGAGCTAGGCGGGGTGGTCTCGAATGCCTGTTTCGTGGGCTACCGCGCGCCAGACCGCGTCAAGCCATCGGCACAACACCGCGAGACCGTCGCTTTCTCTGACTACTACGATCCGGCAGGCACCAAGGGTGTCTCGCTGCTGTTGATCAACACCGCCGCCGTTTGGTGCATGGCGTGCGTCGACGAGCACCGCACGTTGCCCGACCACGCCGCAGAGCTGGCGCCGCAGGGCCTGGTGATATTGAGCACCTTGTTCCAAGACGCCAAGCGCGAGCCGGCCAGCTTCGACGACCTCGACCGCTGGGTTGCCAATTTTCAGACCAATTTCCCGATGGTCGCCGATCCCGAGCTGCAGCTCGACGGCTACGCCTCATCCGACTCGGCGCCGCTGAACATGGTGGTGGATCCGCGCACCATGAAAATTCTGCGAAAATACGTGGGCAATCAGGGCACATTGTGGCCCTACATCGAGTCGGAACTGAAGGCGCGCTCCGCCGCACCTTGAACGATGCGTCGACTGCTGGCTGGGCTTCCGCTGTGCGCGCTGTTGGTGTCTGCGCGCGCGCTCGCGCTCGAGCCAGGCAGCGTGGCGGGCCAGCCGGTGCTGGTCGAAGTGAACGAGAGCAGCAGCGTTTACTACAACTTCAACAATCGTGACTCCAAGCCGAACCAAGTCGCGACCCGCGCCAACGACCATTTTGGCCTCGTGTACAACCGACTGAGCGCGCAGGCGACCGCGGGCAGCGTGAGCCTGGGCGTACGCATCGATAACGTCTGGTTCTACGCCTCGCCCAACGCGACGCAGCTGGCGCTCGACCTGACGCGCGACGCGCAGCCATCCAACCCGCCCGGCTACTTTCGCGGCAAGCTGGATGAAACCGGGCTGGAGCTGTCGAATCGTTTCATCGACTGGGTCTACCCGGCAAAGTACTACCTGACGTATTCGCGCCCCGGCGTGGAAGCGACGCTGGGGGACGCTAGCGCCCAGCTTGGTCGCGGCATCGTGCTCAGCGTGCGCAAACGCGACGAGTTGGGCAGCGACACCACGCTTCGCGGCGGCCGCGTCAGCATCAGCGCGCGCGGCCCCGTGCGGCTCAAGCTCACAGCGCTGGGCGGCGAGCTCAATCCGCTGCGCATCGACGAGGCTAGCGGCCGCTATTTGGGCGTTTTGGGCGGCGGGGACGCGCTGTCCAGCATCAGCCAGGCTGGCATGCCGCGCGCCATACGCACCGATTTTGCGCCGCTCACCCAGGCTTGCCAGACCAGCGCCACCTGCGGCTACGCGCCAGACCGCCTCTTGGCGGGCCAGGCGGAATTCTCGGGCGAGCGCTGGAAACTGGGCACGCAGGGCTCCGCGCTATTTCGAGCAGCGCCGCTCAGCGAAGACTTGTTGCGTAGCGCCGAGCGCATGGTCACGCTGAGTCAATCGGTAGAGTTGACGCGCGTGCTGCCCCAGCTCTCCGTTTACGCAGAGCTCGCATTTCAACAACTCGGGCAACGGGCTCAGGCGACGCGCTTCGACCCCGGTTACGGCCTGTACACGAGCGCCGCTTACACCCCGCGCGACGTCGCGCTCACGCTCGAAGGGCGGCACTACCGCCGGTTGTTTCCGTTGGCCGCCAACGTCAAGCTGGCGCGTGCGCGCGAGTTTTCGAGCCTGTCTTACAATCAGGTGCCGACCACCGAGCTGGAAGACAACGACACCGAGTACGAGGGCATGAACACTTGTGTTAGCGGCGCTCGCTTGCGGGGCGACGTCACTCTGCGTCGCGGGGTGCGCGCGCTTGGTAGCCTGGCGCACTACTTGACCTACGCCGAATCGGGCGCCAACGAGTCCTGCACCATCACGGCCCAGCAGCTGAACCGCGTCTATGATTTTTCCTCGGGTTTTGCCCTCGATTCGAGCGATCGCAGGCGGCACTTGGAGGTCGTGTTGGGCGGGCGAATCGACAGCGCCGAGCGCGAGCTCAAGCTACCCGGCGGTTCGACTTCGCAGCTTTTCTACGGCGAAAGCTACTTGCGTCATCAGCTCGAGCTGCCCCTCAACAGCGATTTCGGCGTAAGCCTGACGGGGCGTCACCGTCGGCGCGCTCAGGCCGAAGGCGGCCCCGGCGTGCCCTGGTCCGAGGGCGAAGAAGTCTTGGGCATCGAGTGGGCCGAGCATTCGAGCCTTGGCCTAGGCGCAGAGTACGACACCCGCCCGGGCGTTCCTCATCGCTACTTCAACATCGAGCTTTCGCACCGCCCGACACCTTCGAGTCGCATCGCGCTCTTCGCCGGCCAACGCCGGGGCGCCCTGCGCTGCGTCGGCGGCATCTGCCGAATTTACCCTCCGTTCGAAGGCGTCCGCCTCGACCTCGCGTTCCGCTTTTAACCCCAAGCCCATGCACGCCCTCGCCCTTGCCCTGCTGCTGGCCGCCCCCGCATCCGCCGCCGGTCCCGGATCCCCGGTCCCCGATCCCGGTCCCGGATCTCCGGTCTCCGGATCCCCGGTCCCCGGATCCCCGGTCTCCGGACCCCCGGTCCCGGATCCCGGTCCTCCGGATCCCGGTTCCCCGTCCGCCGGTCTGCCTCCTCCCCTTCCAACCGCAGCCGCACTAGTCCCCGGCGCGCTGGTGCACGGCAGCGGTCACTTCGCGCTCGGCCAGCCCCGCACCGCCCGCCGCCTGCTGCTGATGGAAGGTCTGGGCCTGGGCCTATTCTTGACCGGCGGGCTGACCCTCGTCTTCACCGGCGCCTCGCGCTACTTCGTCGCTCCCGCCGCCACGGCAACCACGCTCGGCTTCGGCCTGTTCTCGACCTCGTACATGGCCGACATCTACGGCACGCTTTCGCCCGACGGAGGCGCCGCGCTCACCCGTTACCGTCTGCCTGCCAGTTGGGAGACCGAGCTCGGCTACCGCCGCATCCAAGACTCGCAGTTCGCCTACCGCGACTTCCTGTTCGAGCGCGTGTCGCGGCAGATTGGCCCGTTGCGCCTCAGCCCCTCGGGCTTGTTCTCGCTGGGCGGCGACACCGCGCGTTACCGTGTCGAGAGCCAATACCGGCTCGCCGGCAACGTCTACGACCCACGACCCCGCGACATCGGCTTCGTCGATCTCACGTTGGGCCTGGTTCACCAGCGCCATCGGCCGGAGCACTTCACGCGCAGCAGCGCCGAGCTAGCGGTCGACGGCCGCTACGATTTGGCGCAGCTTGGTCCCACCCTGCGCGGTGCTTTCGTGGAGCTCGGCGCCGGCTATGCGCTCGCGCGCGTCGACTATGATCTCGCCGGGCTGAAAGTGCCAAGCGATCTCGAGCATGTGCTGTTGGGCCGCATCGGTTTCGGCGTCACGCTGCGCGGTCAAAGCAAGCCGGGCAGCGAAGCCATCGTGTACTACGACCACCGTCACGACGACTATGTCGCGGGCTTGAAAGTCCGCGGCATCGGCAGCGGCGCGCTGGGCCATTTCGGCGTTTCGGCGCGCTGGTTCTTCAGCCAAACCTTGGGCATCGCGCTCGACGCTCAAGCGGGCTCCGCCTACCTGGGCGGGGCCTCGCTCATCGTACGCTCTGCGCCGGCCGCCGGACTTTGTCGGGGCAAGGTCAGCTGCCAGCACGAAGGAACACAGCCATGAATCAACGCCATGCGTTCGGGGTCGTCGCCTTCCTGGCGCTTTCTTGCCTGCGCCCCAGCGAAGAGCGCGCCGAACTCGACCTCGAGGTCGGTCAGGCCGAGCGTGCCGAGCTGAGCGTCAGTGTCGATGATGGCCTGGCAGCGGTGCGCGCGTTCAGCGACGAGAAGCTCGTGCTGTGGGGCAACGCGCCCGGCTTCCAGCTAAGCTTGACGGCTTCGTCGCCGCGCGTGTTCGAGCTCGACGTGCAAAATTGCTTACCCGACGCGCAGCTGCAGGTGCTGAGTGGCCACGCCGAGCTCACGCCGCTGGCAGACTCGGGCATTCCGACGCGCAAGGGCTGGCGCGTGTCGCTCGGAACCGGTAGCACTCGGCTCGCCTTCGCCGCGCCCGACAGCAACCAGCGTGACGCGTTCCGCTTCGCGCTGTTGTCGGACGTCCAAGAAGCGCTCGACCGCGTCGGCGACATTTACGACCGCTTGAACGAAGAAGCCGACGTGCGCTTCGTCTTGGGCGCTGGTGACCTGACGGAACGCGGCACTCGAGACGAGCTCGAGCAGTTCCAGGCCGAGCTGCTACGCCTAAAAATTCCGTATTTTGCGACGTTGGGCAACCACGAGCTGGGCACGCACCCAGACCTTTTTCACGAGTACTTCGGCCGCGGCAACTCGCACTTCGACTTTCACGGCGTCGCGTTCACGCTGCTCGACGACGCCAGCGCCAGCATCGACCCCATGGTGTACGACTGGCTCGACGACTGGCTCGAGACTTCGCGGCGACAAGTGCACGTGGTGGCCATGCACATCCCCCCGGTCGATCCGATTGGCGTGCGCAACGGCTCCATGGCAAGCCGCAGCGAGGCCAACAAGCTCTTGGCCCGGCTGGCCAAAGGTCGCGTCGACCTCACGTTGTACGGTCACATTCACTCGTACTACTCGTTCGACAACGCCGGCATTCCAGCGTTCATTGCCGGCGGGGGCGGCGCCATTCCCGAACGCTTCGACCGCGTTGGCCGCCACTTCATGACCTTCACCATCGACGCCGAGGCCGGCGTCACCGCCCGCAGCCTGATCAAGGTCGACTAGCGGCTAGCGAAGCGCGGCGTCGACGTCGCGTTGCACGCTAGCCTCGGCGCCGGTCGTGTAGCCTTCGCGTTGCGCCAGCACGCGGCCGTCTTTGCCGATCAGCACGCTAAACGGCGCCGACCCCCGCGGGTTGTACAGCGCGATGGCGCGGCTTTCTTGGTCGAGCAAAATCGGAAACGAGACGCCCAGACGCGCTACCGCAGCTTGCACGTCAGCGGTGGACCCAGGCCCGTCAATCGATACGCCGAGCACGACGAAGCCGCGCTCGCGCCGCGCTCGGTACAGCGCGTCGAGCTCGGGCATGGCGCGCAAGCATGGCTTACAAAACGTCGCCCAAAAATCGATCAGCACCACATGCTTGCCGAAATGATCGGATAGCCGCTCGGTGCCGCCGTCCAAGCGAGGCAGCTCGAAATCCGGGGGACGCGCGGCCGTATTTGCGTCCGGCGCCGTCGCTGGCGCTACGCCAGGGGGGGCAGAGCTACAGCCCAGGGCCAGGACGAGCCCCAGCAGCGCCAGCGCCCTCACGGCAGCTTGGCCAGGAGGCGGTCGACGCGCTGCCAGTAGTCCGCCGAATAGCCCATGGTCGCGTCCAAAACCTTCATGGTCTTGGCGTCGATCAGCATGTTCAGCGGCGTGGCGTCCGAGCTGAAGAAGGCGCCGAGCTTGAAGCCTGGATCGAGCACCAACGGGTAGTCGATGGCGTGCTCGGGGGCCAAGCCCCAGTTGCGCAGGTCCGACGGTTTGGCAGGCCCGGACTTGTTGTCCTCGAACAGCGTCACCAATAATTGCACGCCCTTCGGAGCGAAGGCCGCATGCACGCCGTTGTTCTTGATGTCCTCCATCTCGGCTCGGCAAACCCCGCACCAAACCGCTGACGCGTTGATCCAGATAAGCTTCAGGTTGCTGCGGCCGTCTGGGTTGTAGTACTCGGCAAGGCTGACCTGCTCGAGCTTGCCCACGTCGTAGTTGGCCGCCTTCGGATCGTGCCAACCCAAAAACGAGAAGTTCTCGAGGGTAGCGTGCAGGCCGGTGCCGTAGGGCCCGGCCGGATAGTCTTGCTTTTGATAGTTGGCGGTGCCGCTAGGCGCGGCGCTGGCCGTGCCTGCCGTGGCACTTGGCATCGGAATGAACGTGCCGCTACCGCCCGCTGGGGCGGCGACGTCAGCCACCGTGGCGTCGTCGATGGGCTGGCTGGAGCAGGCCGCGAGCAAAACCGCGCCGACCGCGAGCTGCACGCCGCTTGCGCCCAGGCGGGCCTGACTTCGGTTGGAACGAACGCGCATCATCGACCTCGAGGGCTAAAACCTTGTATGAAGGTACCCGCGTGACCCAGAACGTCAAGAAGAGCCGGGCTTCGTCGTTGTCGCGGGCGCTTTTGCGGTTGGCGCTCGTTGGCTTACTGGCCGCGGCCGGCTGCTCCACCGACAAGCCGCAGGGTTCCGCCGCAGGCGACGCTGGCGCAGCAGGCTGCACCGGTAGGGACTGCGCTAACCCCAGCGGCCGCTTCACCGCCTGCGCAACCAGCACCGACTGCGACCAAGCTCACGGCTTTAGCTGCGTCGACGGCGAGTGCAGCTACGAGTGTCGCTCGCACAGCGACTGCGTGGAGGTGGGGCATTGCGAGCCGCGCACGCTGGACGGCGAGCAAAAAAACTTCTGCGTGCGCGACGCGACGCCGCCCACGCCGGGCAAGCTGTACACCAGTTGTCCAAGCGGCAACGAGTGCGCCGACCCCGCCTTGTGCATTGGCGCGGGCCCGGGTGACCTGGACGCTTACTGCACCATCGACTGCTCGCGCGACGACGACTGCGCCCCTGGCTACTCGTGCGGTAGCATGTCCCGCAACCCGTGCAGCGACGCCTGCGACAAGGCAGGGCAACCGGACGATCCTCGCTGCGTGAAGGCCAACCAGATCGGCGAGGGCCTGGCGTTTCAGTGTGGTGAGCAAGGCGTCGAACGCAGCGTGTGCCGGCAGCGTGAATTTTGCGCCCCGTGCGAGTCGGACGCCGACTGCTTGGGCGTACCCAACCAAGTTTGCGCCCGCGACGAGGGCGGCGAAAAAATCTGCACTCGGCTCTGCGACACCGAGACGCGCTCATGCCCGTGGGGTAACGCCGCCATCTGCGGCTATTTCGACGACGAGCTCGGTTTGGCCACGTGCTCACATAAATTCAAGGCTTGCCACGGCGAGGGCAACACCTGCCAACCGTGCCGCAACAACGACGACTGTCCGGGCGGCGCCTGCGTCTCGTCGCAGTTCACGGGCGAGCGTTGGTGCGTGGACCTGAGCATCCGCTGCGAATGCCCGAACGGCGTAGGCGGCACCGGCACCTGCACCGACGGTGGCTGCCCAGTCTCTCCGAGCGGGCTTGCCATTCAATGCATCGACGAGCAGAAGGTTTGTTACGGCGCCAACAGCGGCACCCAGACCCAGCTCGGCTCGTCACCGCAAACCGGTTGCTGGGGCGCCGAGTAGCAAGCCCGCACCGTGACAGTCCTGTCATGGTCCTCGGCCCGCGGACCTTGCCGAACCTCCGCTGCATCGTAAGTCGGAAGCCGCGAAAGCAGGCTCAAACGTAAGCTTGAGTCGGAACGCTACGACCGAGTGCATACACCGACGCCAACTGGCGTCTAACGCTCGGCCTGAAGTCGATGGTGTTTTCTAAGGGTTTCGCCGGCCAAACTGGTTTAACCTGCCTTCCCGAGTTTTCGGAAGAGGATGCAACTGCATGAGGGGGCCACTGTCTTTCTCTTAGTCAGGCGCTTTCTCACTTAGTCACATTCAAGGAGTCTCCGTATGAGCAAACTAATTCGCTTCCAGCCACTTACCGCCCTCGCCTTCACCGGCTTCACGATTGCCGCCCTGACGACAGGCTGCGACAAAGTGGCGGACGCACAGAAAGACCTCTGCTGCTCTGAGTTCCAGGTAGGCGCCGACCTCTCCGGCGTCGACTTCGAGATCGAGGGCTCAATCAAAGGCAAGTACGATGCGTTGGCTCAAGCAAGCGCGGACTTGGGTGCTGTCGCCGCCGGCGCTCTCACCGACGTTTCGATCGCCTGCGAGAACATTGCCCGCGACCTCGGCGCTCCCACTGCCGACGTGGACGCGGCCGCCGCCAAGACCGGCTCGGGCAAGGTCACGGCCATGTGCGCGCTGGCCACGGCCCAAATCGACGCCACCTTCGGCGCCAAGGCCAGCGTCAAGGGCACGCTCAGTGTCGACTTCCAGCCCCCGGTCTGCACCGCGTCCGTCAAGGCGCAGGCCAGCTGCGAAGGCAGCTGCTCTGGCGACGTCAAGTGCGACGCCATGGCCAAGCTTCCCACCTGCGAGGGCGGCAAGCTGTCGGTCGAGTGTAAGGGCTCCTGCGAGGTTACGGCCGAGTCTCCCAAGATTTCGTGTACCGGGACCTGCGGCGGCAAGTGCGAAGGCAGCTGCAAGGCCGAAGCCGGGGCCACCGTAGCGTGCGAAGGCACCTGCGAAGGCACCTGCGCGGCTGGCGCCGCGGGCGGCACCGACACGGGCATCCAGGCGGACGGCTCCTGCAAGGGCACGTGCGAAGGCAAGTGCACCGCCAAAGCGGGCGTCGAGGTCGCGTGTAAAGGCACCTGCGAGGGTTCGTGCGACGCGAGTTGCAAAGCATCTCCTGGGGTTGCCAAGGTCGATTGCGACGGCAAGTGCATGGGCGAATTCGAAGCACCCAAGTGCGAAGGCGGCACCGCAAAGATCGATTGCGACGCCGACGTCGACTGCAAGGCTAGCTGCAAGTCCAGCGCGAGCGCCAAGGCCGAGTGCAAGCCGCCGTCCCTCAACATCGCCTACGCCATCACCGGCAAGGCGGATGCCGAGGCCCAAGCCAAGATTGACATCGGTCTGGCCTCGCTCAAGGCCAACCTGCCGAACCTGCTGGTCGTCTTCAAGGCCCGCGGCAAGGCTTTCGCCGACGGCATCAGCGCGACGATTGACGCGAGCGGCAGCGTCGCTGCCAACGGCGGCGACCTGAGCACCAAGGCAACGGCTTGTTTGATCCCGATCGGCGCGGCGGTTGCGTCGGCTCTCGGCGACTTCAAGGCCTCGTTCGACGCGAGCGTGAAGGTGGCTGGCGCGGCCAACATCAAGTGAAGTAGCGCGCTCTCACCCGAGAGCAAATCGACGGCGCGGCTCGCAAGGGTCGCGCCGTCGTCGTTTTGTTGAGCTAACCGCCGGCTGCGACGATGGCGTCGCGCAGCGCGGCTTTGCCAGCCGGCGATAGCGGATCGACGCGCTGGCCCGCGTCGTAATCGTAGTAGCGATCGAGAATGCCGTCCGGCGTGTAAACGTAGTGGTCGTCTCTCGACCCCAGCAGCTTGTCCCACACCTTGGCTTCGGTGGCATCCTGAAGCAGGGGAAACGAGCAGGCGTCGATAAGCTTTTGCCGGCTCGAGCGGCCGTCGATCGAGTTGATACACATCATACGGATGTTGAGCCCGTCGTCCAGCCAGCCCTGATACAGCCCGTCGAGCAGCACCGCGCAGCCCACGCAGTCCGGGCACCACGACGCAAACAGTGGCATCAGCAACACGGAGCCTCGAAACTCTTCAGGGCCGTAGCTTTCGCCGAAACGGGCGCTTTGGGGCTGAAAGTCTTCGAGCGCAAAATCCGGAGCGGACGCCCCAGGCTCGTTAGGCGCCTGGTCGCCATCGCAGCCGAAGCAGGCGAGCGTCAGACCGAAGCCAGTAGTGATGAACGGGCGGCGCTGAATCAACATTCGCCTCGCAATTTAGCAACTCAGGGCTGCGCGTGCCAACCCCGGCCCCCGACGACCAGAATTACCGCCCGAACGCCTCGGGACATCGACTCCAGCACGCAAACGAATGCGGCGTTTGACGTCGCCGGCTAGGTTGCAAATGCTCCACGCCATGACCGCAGCCCCGAAGCCCAGCCCTCTCGCCTCCCCGGAACCGTGGAACCTGGTGGCCGACGACTACACGCTCGAGCTATTGCCCATGTTCGAGCTGTTCGCGCGCGACGCGCTGGCGTTGGCGCCGACACCGCCCGGCGCGCGCTTACTCGACGTCGCGGCGGGGCCCGGCACCTTGACGCTGATCGCCGCCGAGTCCGGGCGCTCGTTGTCGGCCATCGATTTTTCACCGCAGATGGTGACGAACCTAAAGCGGCGTTTGAACGGCGCGCAGCTGGGTGCGGACGTGCGCCTGGGTGACGGGCAAGCGCTACCGTGGGGCGACGCGGATTTCGACGCCGCCTTCTCGATGTTCGGACTGATGTTCTTTCCGGATCGCGCGCGCGGCTTCGCCGAGCTGTTCCGGGTGTTGAAGCCCGGCGGAGTCGCAGTCGTGTCCAGCTGGGCGACCTTCGAAGGAATTTTCGCTAGCATCATGGCCGCCATGCGCGAGGTGCTGCCGGAGATCCCGTTCGGCGCCGGCAAGGGCCCGCTGGGCGATCCCGAAGAATTCGCGCGCGAGCTGAGCGCCGCCGGCTTTGAGGACGTGAGGGTCACCCCCCAAACGCACACGCTAAAGGCTGACGCGCCACGCGAGGTGTGGGAGCAAAGCCAGCGCACGACGGCACCCATCGTGCTTTTGAAGCAGCGCCTGGGCGAGGCCAAGTGGACCGAGGTGACGGCCGGCGTGGTCGAACGACTGGAAGCGCAGTACGGAACCGCGCCGGTCGACGTCACAACGACGGCCTACTTGGGCTTCGGTAAGAAGCCGGCCGCCCGCTGATCCGTAAAGCCCCTAAGGGACTGGCGAAATCGGCCGTTCCCTGGGGCTGGCGATGTTTGCGGCCCAGCAACCCAACCCAGTTTCCGTCCTTGATGGAAAATACGCTCTTTTGCGCAAGCTCGGCTCGGGCGGGACGGGCACGGTTTACGAAGCGGAAAACCTGATCGTCGGCAAAAAGATCGCGATCAAGCTAATGAACGCGGACGCTTTCGCGGAGCCCGATAGCCAAGCACGCTTCGTCGCCGAAGCGCGCGCCGCGGCCCGCATTGCCCACGCCAATGTGGTCGACATCCACGACTTGGGCGTGTCGCGCGACGGCGTGCCCTACATCGTGATGGAGCTGCTGCGCG
>JAYUYU010000288.1:0-6324 GCA_043752365.1 Myxococcales bacterium
GATGCACGGCATGCACGTTGCTCACGTAAAGAACGGACGACTCACGCTGGATGAGCCGACGGATTTGCCCGAAGGCAGCGTGGTGCCGCTTGAGATTGCCGACTCCGGTGCTGCCGAGTCGCTACGAGCGAAAGGGTGCCAAGCAGACCCGTCCCGGGATGACCTGGTGAAATCGTAAAGGCTGCACCCGCGACCGAGGTGATTGTGCCTGTGAGGCGCCGCCAAGTGCCTTCGAGCAGGTCCAAAGCGCCCTACGCCACCTCCGTCCCGCCGCCGAAGGCGCCGCCCGGTGCTGGCTCACGGCACACAAACAAAGCTCCGCCCCGGTCGTCGTTGCTGTTGCGACCGAGACGGTTGCTGTTGGTCTCCATGGTGTGGCGCTACGCCGGGCAAGCCGGCGCGCAGGCAACGCGGGCGTAGATGCGGAGGGCGTAGGTGCCGGCTGGAAAGAGCTGCTCGCGCTTGCCGTGTCGCCAGGCGTGCCAGGCGGCGCGATAGTCGCGCAGGAACGCCAGCAGATTTCGGATGGCCTGGACGCGCTCGGGGGTGTGGGCGGCTGCGATGCGCGGATTCGGGTTGCGGCGGGGCTCGGTGGTTTTGGGCACGGCGTCGAAGCACTGCTGGAGGACGGCCTTGGCGCCGAGAAATTTTCTGCCTTGCCGAACGAGCGCCTCGCGGGCGTCACGTACGCGTCGCTCGACGGCGTTGGCCAAGTGCCGGCCGAGCTGCTTCTGATCGAGCTGCGGGTAGATGGGCGGCCTCGCAAACTCGAGCGCGACGGTGTCGGGCAACGTGCCTTCCGGATCGAAGAAGACGTCGGGTATTTCGACATCGCAGCGCTGGCCGATGCGTGTGGTGATGACGCCGGGCCATTCGCGGGGAGAGCGCACCAAGCCGGCCGCCGTCGGATTGGCGATGGTGTAGGCCATTTTCTCGAGCAAGTCGTCATCGGAGACGAGCAGCACGACGCTGGTTTTGTCGGAGGACCAGAGGTTTTCCCAGCGACCGAGGGAGGCATTTTGCGCTTTGGCGAGCAGGCGATGGAAGTGCTCGAGGAACTCTGGCAGGCGCGCGCACGGATCAGTCACGACGCCATGCCAGTGGTTGGACATGAAGCAGACGGCATGAAGTAGCACACCGGTCTTGCTGGCCGCCAGGGCCAAACAGTAGCGCACGAGTTGATTGGTGCGCTGCGACGGCTTGAGCAGAAACTGGCGCTGGGTGCAGCGTCGCGTGAGCAGATACGACCTCCCCGGCAAGACCTCCCTGGGTGCTGTCACCGAGCCCCATCGGTCAGCGGGGCGGGTAGTTGCTGGGTGTGCGGGGCGCACTGCACGACGCCGCGCACGGCGTCCCACCCGCTTGCCCCGACTTTTTGCGACCAACCGGACGGGCGAAACCAGGAGAAACGAGATAGGATGCACGAGATGCAAGCAGCGGTGAAAGTGCGAGTCGAACACGGTCAGCTCGTCGTTGACGGACCCGCCGCCCTGCCTGAAGGCTCGCGCTGGAAGCTTGTCCCACTCGACAGTCTCGACGAAGAGATGAGCGCTGCAGAACGCGCCGAGCTCGAGGAAGCGATCGAAGAAGGTTACCGCGACATCGAGAACGGCGACGTCGTGGACGGCATCGAGTTTGCGGAAGAGCTTCTGGCGAATACGAAGTGAAAGTCAGCCTCTCGAAACGTGCTCGTCGCGACGCAAGCCGAATCAACGCTCGCTGGACGAGCTACGGCGACACCCCGCGGCTGTTCGGGCAGGAATTGCTCGACTGTCTTCGCCATCTGCGAGACGTGCCACACGCGGGCACGCCGAAAGCCACTGCAAGTCGACCGAAGCTCAAGCGGCTGCTGATGGAGAAATCGAAATGCCACATCTACTTCGAGGTCGATGAGAAGCGCGACCTGATCAACGTGATCACCGTGTGGAACGGCCAGCGTGGCGAAGAGCCGAAGCTCTGAGGCGCCGGGGCCAGGGCGTGCCGAGGCCGAGCGTGGGAGCGAGGGTCCGCTCGGCCGGTGGAAGTGCTCCAGAAACTCCGGCAGGCGCGCGAACGGGCGGTGACGACGCCATGCCAGTGGTTGGACATGAAGCAGACGGCGTGAAGCAACACACCGGTCTTGCTGGCCGCCACCCCCAAAGCAATAGCGCACGAGTCGGTTGGTGCGTCGTGATGGCTTGAGCGGAACCTGACGCTGAGTGCAGCGTCGGGTGAGCAGATACGAGCGTCCCGGTAGACCTCCCTCGGTGCTGTCACCGAGCCACATCGGTCGGTGCGCGGGCTGGTTGCGCGAACGTGATTTTAGGCGTCGGCGAGCCTGCATTTCGGCTTGCGCCCGGGGCAATGCCACACCTAGGATGGCCCTCGTTTGGGCATGAGGAGTGAGGCAGGAGTCAGCATGCGAGCGTTTTCAGGTGGGCGTTTTGATTGGTCGGGGCTCGTGCTGCTCGCCGTGGCTTGCAACAACCCCGGCGCGGCGACCACGTCACCAAATTCGGCTCCCGTGGGCGGGGGCGGCACGAGCTCGACCGTGACGGTGGACGGCGGCAGCACCGGTGCAACGGTGTTTCAACCGGTGGCTGTGTTCGCATCGTTCACTCCGCAGAACGCCCTCGTCACAGGGGGCTCTGGTGGTGGAGGCGGCGCGGGGACGGGGCCGCAAGGCATCGTTGCGCCGTACGGCATCTCGTCGTCGTGTGGCGACGCGATAGTTGGGCCAACCGAAGAATGCGACGATGGCGACAGCGGGTCGGACGCTTGTACGGCGGAATGCCAGACGCGGGACCAGGCGGCCACGGTCGTCGAAAACGCTGTCATTGATCGCTACCTCGGCGCGGGGCGACACCCCGTTTCGGGTTTGGCCGATGGGTTCATTGCGACCTATGTCGAGCAAGCAGGCGAAGAGCCAAGCATAGGCGCGACAGTGTTCGACATTTGGGGCAAAGCAAAGCAACGCGGGAGCGTCAGTGAAGGGGCCTCGCCGATCGACGAGGCAAATCCCGTCGCGGTCGCGCTGCCAGGCGGAAAATACGCTGTCGCTTGGAGCGATTTCGACAGCGACGGCGCCGACCTTGGCGTCGCCCTGCGGCAGATTGCGCCCGACGGCAGCTTGGGACCGCTGCTCGCAGCGAACGCCGAGCGAGGATTCTCTCAGCTGAATCCCGATATGCTGTGGACGGGCACTGAGGTGGTCGTCGCGTGGGAAGACTATTCGGATCCGTTCAATGGTCCCGACCTGCGCTATCGGCGGTTCGACCAGGACCTCAATCCGTTGTCGGATGATTTGACGCTGGCCGGAGGAGATTTGCCCGAAGCAGCCGTCGCGTTGGCGGCGTTCAACGGTGCTTGGGCCGCCGCTTACCGAGAGGGGACGGCTGACGGCAAAGAGAACATCGTCGTGAAAGTGGGGGAGGCCGCGTTCCGGGTTGGACCCGTGCAAGGAGGCCCGTTGGATGATCGCCCCGCGCTGGTGGGCCTGGACGCAACCCACTGGTTGGTGGCGTTCTCCGTCGGCACCGATCCGACGGCCACGGGCGTCTATAATTTGCCGCGCCTGCGTTACGCCGTCATCGACACGCAAAGCGCCGTTGCGCCAGCGATCCAAGCGTTGGATCCGCTCGACGACGTCTTTAGTAACGACAACCAAATTGCACAGCTGACCCCATCGCTGGAAACCGCAGCGGAAGGCGCCTACCTGGCCTGGCGCTCCGAGGCGCGACCTGGCGACGCCTCGGGTGACCAAATTTGGCTAAAGCTCATGCGTTGGTTGCCCGCCGAGGCGTCGCAGCGGATTCGCGGCGAAGAGGCTGAGCTTTTGATCCCACGAACCTGCGACGGCAGCATCGGCGATCAGCGCGCGCCTGCCCTTGCACGCACGCAGCTCCCACCCGGCGGCGCCCTCGCGATTGCGTGGACCGACTTCGGGCGCACGTTGGGCGCGACTTCGGGCGAGCCCGACGTGCTCGTGCACTACGCTCCGACCCACCTCTCTTCACCAAGTGGCGCGCCGCAGCAGGTCGTCGAGACATGGTCGGGCCCTCCCGGCGGCCCCTGGCCCGGGCGATGGTCGTCGAATGCCGCGCCGCCGGTCACGCTCACGACGCAGTACGGGCAGGCCCAGTTCAACGCGCTCTCAGGTCCGGGGTCGGTGCTGGCGTGGGTGAATGACCACACTGCGCGTGACGTGGACATCGTCACGACGGTGCGCTTCAACAACTCGAGCCAATACATTGGCGTTTTTGCCCGCCGAGCCGACGACAAACCCAACAGCTACGTCGGCGCGCTTCTCACCACGAGTAATCCTGATGTGTGGCGCACGTTCAGCGTTGCGCCCGATGCTGCTACGGGCCAGCCAGTAGCAACCTTGCTGCAGACCATGCCCATGCCGAAAGGTTTTGCCTACGAGACGGTGGGGGTACAAGTCGACCACCGGTTGCGCTTTCGCGTGGTCACCAACGCCGATGGCAGCGTCTTCGTGGGGCTGAAGTACTGGCGGCTTGGGGCGCCCGAGCCTGGCGCATGGCTGCTTCAAGACCAGTACGGGGCCAGCTCGGCCTTGGCCCTGCAGCTTGGGCAAACGGCTGGGCGCTTCGGCGTGCTTGCGAACGCCCCGACCGCCAACGGTGGCCGCATGTATTTCGACGACTTCTCGGCGACGTTCTTCGAAGGCAACACCCAAGGCAATCTCGACTCGGCGCCGAGTAGCGTGCCGCTGCTTTTACCGCGCGCGGTGGCAACCTACCGTCGCTGCAACGCCCAAAACGTCTGCAGCGTGGCTAGCGGGTGTTGTGCGTTGACGCAAGACTGCGCGGCGGGTCTAGCCTGCGACCGCACGGTCGCTGAAAGCCTTGGCGTTGGCTCGCACGCGTCCACCTGCGTCACGGACCATTGTACGGATCAGAAGAAGAACAGCACCGAGACGCGCACCGACTGCGGTGGCGCCGACTGCAAGGCCTGCACCTGCACGACAGCGGCGCTGCCCGGCGCTGCCGGCTACTGCGGGCCCACCTGCCTGTGCGGCGTGGGGGAGGCGCCTTGCTCGCGTGACGGAGATTGCATGCCGGGCCTGCTTTGCGGCGCGAATGCCGCTGAGCCGTTTGGTGGAGCGTGGGACGCCGACGCCTGCGTGCCGCCCCACTGCCTCAACCGCTTGCTCGACGTGGCAGCCGGCGAAACGGCAGTCGATTGCGGCGGCGAGTGCGGAAGCAACTGCGTCTGCAGCCAGGTAAACGGCCTCCGGGGTCATTGCCGCGCTTATTGCCCGTGCAGCCTCGGCAATGGTCATTGCCTCAATGATCAGGATTGCGTGAGCCCGCTCATCTGTGACGTCGCCAAGGGGCCGAAATACGGCTTCCCAGCGGGAACGAGCGTCTGCCTGCCGCCGAGCTGCCAGAACAACAAGAGGGACGCGGCCCTTGGCGAGACCAGCGTCGACTGCGGCGGCCCCTGCGGTTGTGGAGGCTGCCCAGCAGGTTGCACGACGAGCGTGGCGCCAGTAGGTGAGACCGTCCCTATCTCGACCGTCACCCCGTACAGCCAAACCTTCGACGGCATCGGCAATGCAGCGCTGGCGACGCTGCCCAGCGGCTGGCGCGTTGACAAGCAAGCCAGCCCCCGCGTGGTTGGGACGTTCACCGCGGCAGGCACCACGACGGTCAGCCGCGCGGGCGCGGCGATGTCGTCCGCTTCGACGAATTCGATCTACAACTTTGGCGCAGGAGTTGCCGCCACTGGCGCAGCTTACTGGCTCAACGCGGCGGACCGCGCGGTCGGATGGCTCGCCACGGGGGCGGCGGTGGGCTCTGGCGGAACCAAGAGCGGCAACCTCTACGTCCAGCTCCAGGCGCCCGCGAACACCGAAATCAAAAGCCTCACGGTTTCGTACGGAGTCGAGAAATACCGCAATGGCACCACGGCACCCGGCTGGAAAGTCCAACTCTTCTATTCGGCCGACGGCATCACCTGGGCGAGCGCTGGCAGCACCTTCACCACCAGCTTTGCGGCCGACGTCGACAGCAACGGGTACGATCCGGCTCCCGGCTCGAGTACGGTTACGAGCGGCACGCTCGATGCGTTCGTGCCAAGGGGGGCGCCCTTCTTCCTGGCTTGGAACTACACCACGAGCGCTCCGGCTTCCGTAGATGCTACGAACGCCCAGGCGCTCGCCATCGACGACGTCACTATCGTCGGCGCTGCATCGCAGTAAGGACGGGACGGGCTTTACAGCCCGTAAACCTTGCTGCGATCGCCCGCGATGCCGCGCAGCGCGTCGCGGGTGTCGAGCACCAGCTTGGATTCTTTGAACAGGCGTTCGCGCTCGAGCAC
>JAYUYU010000289.1:0-15090 GCA_043752365.1 Myxococcales bacterium
CTGTCGAACAGGAAACCGGTGCCCGTTTGCAGCTCGGCGTCGCAGTCGACGAGGGCGTCGACCACGGCGCCTTGAGCCAAGGCGACCGGCACGGCGCCGTAGCGCTGCGCGGCTTGGACCGAGGCGGGGGTCAGCGACGCGGAGTCGAGGCAGAGCGCGAAATCAGCGGCGGACAGCGCGCGGCGGCGGGCAGCGTCGCTGCCCTCTTTGAGACGCGCCAAATCTGCCGGGTAGTCCGCGACGAGGCGCTCGAGCTCGGGCACGCATGCGGACGGCACCGACGCCACCACAGCGATGTCGTTCTTGAGCAGCAGCGGCAAGGCGCTAAGTAGCAGCTGGGCTTCGGCTATGGAACCCGCGAGCGCGAACACCAACGGCCGATCCAACTCCAGCTCCAACGAAAGCTCGGTCAGCACCGCCGATTTGCAGCGACCTTTGTTCGAAGCGTCTTCGGCGTCGAAGCGCGCCGGGATGGCGGTGTCGGTAGCGGGGTTGAACAGCGCGTAGTCGAGGCCCGAGCTGACCGCGTTGGGCGCGCGCTCGCCGACCAAGCTGACAGCGAGTGCGCCTGAAACTCGCGTCGTTCCCAGCTCACGCGCCGCATCTTCCGAGCCGGCGACCACCAGCTGCGCGCTGCCCAGGCCCAACTCGAGCAAAGACAGCGAGTCGCCGATGTTGCCGCGTAGGCCCGGGAATGCCGTGTGGGCGCCGCTGGCGAACCGGCCGGCGCGCTCGGTGTCGAGCACCGTGAGCAGCGTGGGCAGGGCGGTGGCGGGCGCCTGCTTGAGCAGGGCCGGTAGGGCGGCCGCGGGCGCGTCGAACGCGTGCACGACCTCGAACGGTTTGCCCTGCTCGGCTCGGAGGTGGGCGAGCGCTGCGGCGCCGCGGCACAGCACCGCGAAGCGCGCCAAGTTGTCTTCGTAGCCCTCGCCGTCACCGAACACGGACGGGCGGTCGTACAGCGGCGGGTCGTCGAACAGCGCCAGCTCAACACCGGAAGCCAGCTGGCCGTCCAGCACCGTGAGGTCCGTGCCACCGAGCGAAAGAGGAGTGAGCCGTCGCGCCATCAGCAGGCCGCCAGCCTCGAAGCCGGGGTGGCGGGGCAAAGCCAGCGTCACGCGGTGCCCAAGCTGACGGAGCGCCTTGCTCAGCCCCGCTACGACGTCTCCCACCTCGCTGCCGCGGGCGTAGGGAGACAGCTCGGCCGACACCATTAAGATATCCATAGCGAGCCGCCTGTACCATAGCCTCGGGATGGCTGGGAGCACACCCGCCGATTTCGGCTTTTGGCTTCGTTTTGCCTGCGCTTCGGTGCTCACGTACTCAAGTACTTTGTGTGGAGGTGCCCGTTTCCGCGCACTTGATGCTCGCCAAAGCCTCGCCAAAAGCCGAACTTGGCAGGTGGATACCTGGGGGGACTTCTGCACGGCTCGGGCCGGACGGCGGCCCCAAATTGCGCTATAGCGGCGGGGAAAAATGGACGAGCTCGTCGAGAAGGCCAAGGTTTTGCATGAGGCGCTGCCGTACATTCAGCGCTTCCAGGGGCGTACGTTCGTCGTGAAGTACGGCGGCCACGCCATGGTGGACGAGGCACTGAAAGAGAGCTTCGCGCGGGACGTTTGCCTGCTGCGCTACGTCGGCATCCGCGTGGTGGTCGTGCACGGCGGGGGCCCGCAAATCAACAGCATGCTCGAGCGGGTGGGCATCAAGTCCACCTTCAGCGGCGGCCTGCGTGTGACCGACGACGCCACCATGGACGTGGTCGAGATGGTGCTTGGCGGCGGCGTCAACCAAGAGATCGTCGGTTTGATCTGCCAGCACGGCGGGCGTGCCGTCGGCCTTTCCGGCAAAGACGACCAGTTCATGCGCGGTAAGCGGCAAGAGCTGGTGAAGACCAAGGACCCGAGCGGTAACGAAGTAATGGTCGATTTGGGCCGCGTCGGCGAGGTCGCACACGTCGACGCCAAGATCATCGAGCAGCTGATCTCGAGCGGCTTCATCCCGGTGATCGCGCCCATCGCGGTGGATCGCGACGGACATTCACTCAACGTGAACGCCGACACCGCCGCTGGCGCCATCGCGGGCACGATGAACGCGGCCAAGCTGATGCTGATGACCGACGTCGAGGGCGTGAAGACGGCCACGGGAGAGCGCTTGAGCTCGCTCGACGCTCAGGAGGCCGAACGGCTGATCGCCGAGGGCGTGATCACGGGCGGCATGATCCCCAAGGTGCGCTGCGCGCTGGACGCCGTCTCGGGCGGCGTCGAAAAGGTGCACATCATCGACGGTCGCCGTCGCCACGCGCTGTTGCTCGAAATTTTTACCGACCTGGGCGTAGGCACCGAAATTCACCGCGCGAAGGCGCGCGGCTGAGGACCCGCGGGCGGCCCGCTTCAGCATGAAGCCGCGTGATCTGCCGCCTCCTGAAGCGCCACCGGTGCGACCGTCGGGCGTTCACGCGGAGGCTATTCTCAAAATTTACCGCGTGCCCGCCGAGTGCGCGGGCATGCGCCTGGACGTGTTCTTGCGCACCCAAATGCGCAACACCAGTCGTACCCGCGCGCGCTTCATCATCGAACAAAGCGCGCACGCCGTCGATGGGCGCGCGCTCCGCGCCAACGATCGCGTAAAGACCGACGAGCGCATCGCGCTTTGGCGCGAGCCGTTCGAGGAGCTCGAAGAGATTCCGTTGCCGGTAGTCTACGAGGACGAGCACCTGATGGCCATCGACAAGCCACCGCTCGTTACCGTGCACCCGACAGCTCGCTACCACAAAAATACGGTAATTGAGCGGCTGCGCCAGGCGCGGCCCGGCGCTTTCTTGGCGCTAATTCATCGCATCGATCGTGAAACCAGTGGGGTCTTGATGCTGGCCAAGCACATCGAGTCGGAGCGCGCCTTCAAGCGGCTGCTGGAGGAGCGCTCGCTCGGCGGTGGCGACGCCGTCAAGAAAGCCTACGTCGCGGTCACGCACGGCGTTCCGGACGTCGCGCTGTGTGAGCTGCCGGTAGAGCTCGACACCGAAAATTCGCTGCGCGTAAAGATGCGGATCGCGGCGCCGGGCTCCGGCCTGGAAGCGCGTACCGGCATCGAGGTGCTGGAAGCGCGCGCCGGCTACGCGCTGTGTCGCATGGCGCTGCACACCGGTAGACAGCATCAAATTCGCCTGCATTTGTCGGCTTTGGGCTGCCCGGTGGTGGGCGACAAGCTGTATGGGCCAGACGAGCGCATGCTAGCCCGCGCCGCCGACGGCGAGCTCACCGACGAAGATTTGCGGCTGCTCGAGCACCCACGGCAATTGTTGCACGCCGAGCGCTACGACTTCACGCATCCAATGACCGGCGCGCCGCTGAGCCTGGTGGCGCCGTTGCCGGCCGATTTACGGCACTTTTGGGAGGCGCGGGCATGAGCGGCGCTTGGCGGCGAGCGCTTCGGTCGTTGCAGCTCGTGGTTTCGGCGCAAACTTGTGCGGCGCCTACACGTCGGTCGCGACTAGCCTGAGCGCGCGGGCATACCAAGCGGCTCGCGCCGCCACTGCCGTCAGAATGACCAGCTGATGAACGAGGAAAACGGCCGCGACCCGCCAGGCGCCTGGCCGCGACACATCGCAAAGCTCGCTGAGCTGGGCGGCCGCAAGCGCCGCCCCGACGAACAGCGCCGCCCACGGCAACCAGCCAAAACTGGCTCGAATCGGTCGGTGGCGCAAGCACCTCAGCGCTCGAGCCAGCGCTTCCGTCAAGCGTGATTCGTGTCGCACTAGCGACGCTTTGACCACGTCCGAAAATCCGCCCAGCGCGCTCACCAACAGCCCAACCAGCAACCACAGCGCCGCCTGCTGCAGCGTCGTCCGCACCGGTTGGGTCAACGACGCGGGTAGTGCATCGCTCGCCAGTGCACCAGCTACGATCAACGCGCCTTGCGCGAGCGCGGTGCCCACGCCCAGCAACGCCAGCGCCGGTACGCGTTGGCCGGCGCGGGCTAGTAGGTCGGGCAGCCGAAGACGGTCGCGCAGGTTGAGCGCAACCAGCAACACCGCGTTGCCGACGGCGGTAAGCAACAGGCCTAGCGCCACGACTGGCAACAGCCCGTGCGCAGTCGCCGCAAGCTCGCTGCCGCGCAGCCGCAGCACCTCGAGCAAGAAGTAGCCGCCGCTTTCGAACAGTGCGCGGTCCCCCTCGGGCCTGAGACCGACGCCGGTCGAAGCGACCAGCGTGCTGAGCGGCCATGCTAGGCAAAAACCGGCCAAAAGACGCAGCGCGGCCACGCTCAGGATCACGAACGGACGGCGCCGAGCGCGGATTTCTCCGGGGCCCAGCGCACTCACGGTAGGCCTCCGCCCAGCAGCAGCTCCGCCCAGTACAGCAGTCGTTCCCAGCTGCGCGGCGCGCCTTGGTCCACGCTTCCAGCGGCGTTGTTGGTCAAATCATCGTCGAGCAGCACGCGCCGCTCCGGATCGACGTTGACGCTGACCAACTTGGCCGGGCCCCGGCAATCGACGCTGTAGCGGGTACCTTCGCCGTTCCATTCGCGCCGCTCGCGGTGCCCGTCGTCGAACACGAGCTCGATTTGCACGGGTAGCTCCAGCGTGCCGTGACGCAGCACGATGGCGTGCCCCACCCAATGCGCTGGCGGCCGGAGCTCGGACCGCGCGACGGTACGCCGGCCGTTGGCTTCGTCGAACACGCCGGCGTGTGGATCACTGGCGGCGCTTTGCACGTCGCGCACCTGGTAGTCGACGCTGGCGCGCTCGAACAGCGCGCGCTCCAGGTTTTTTGCGGCGCCTTCGCCCAGCCGGTTACGCACGGCTTCGACGAGCTGCGCGGGCTCGGGGTGCCGAAAACGTGCCCCGGCGGCGTAGTCGCGCAAGGCAAGCTCGAGCTTTTGCTTGCCGTACACGCGCTCGAGCGTGCTGAACAAGGTAGCGGTACGGCCGTACACGATGGCGCCCAGGCTGCGAAAACTGAAGAAATCGACCGCGCCCTGCGCGATGGGTTCATCGACGCCGCGCGCCGCCGCGATCACGCGCGACAGCGCCTCGTTCGAGATGGCGAGCCCGAAGCCCGCGAAGGCCGACCCGGCGCCGTAGCGCGCTGCCAACGCTCCGTGCTCGGCGTAGCTGTTGAGGCCCTCGTCCAAGAACGGAAAGCGATGCTCGTCGCTGGCGAACAGGCCGTAAAACCACTGATGGCCCAGCTCGTGAATCGTGACCGCTTCGATGGAACGCGCACCGCTGTAGGGCGTGTACCAGGGGCCACCGGTCGTGAAAAGCGTCGGGTACTCCATGCCACCGGAGTTCCCGGCCGCCTCGGGCGGGTGCACGACGGTCAGGGTCGGGTAGGGGTAAGGGCCAAAACGCGCGCTGAAGTGCTGCAGGCCAAAGCGGACGCTGTCGAGCTCGAGCTCGGCGTTGCGGTCGTGCCCGTGAGGCACCAACACCCGCACGTCCACCGTGCCAACCTGCTCGCGGCGCTCGACGAAACCGGGCCAGCTGGTCCAAGCAAAGTCGTGCACGTCGTCGGCGCGGCAACGCAGGGCGCGGCGCCCAGCAGCCGCGGGTTCGTTGGCGGGCAGGCACTGTCCGGTGGCGCCCACCACGTCGCGCGCTGGAACGTCGAGCGTTACGTCGTAAGAGCCGAAATTGGCTGAAAATTCCGACTGTGGATGGAACGCGAAATGGGCAAACTGGCCGTCGGGCATGAGTCGCGCCAGCTTGGGGAACCACTGCGCTACGAAGTGGTAGTCCTCGACGTAGCCCGTGCGCTCGATGACCTCTGGCAGCTTCACCTCGAACTCGACTTCCAGGGTCAAGGTTTTGCCCGGTGCCAACGGCAGCGGCAGCGGTACGCGGACGTCGGTCTCGTCGTCGGGGTCGCCTGGGCTCTTTGGCGCGTGATTGGGCCATAGGTCGCTTTGGAGCTCGCGCGCGTACAGGCGCTTGACGTCGATGTAGCCCCAATTGGTGCCATGGCCGCCGCTGCGCCCCGCGCCGAACGGCGAGCGCAAGAACAAGCTTCGGTCGTTCTTGAACGCGTTCATGTACAGGTGCAGGTAAAGCTCGTCGAGCGCCACCTCGGTGTAGTTGAACAGCTCGATGGTGCCGCGCCCGCTCACTCGGTGCTGTTCGGCGTCCAGCTTGGCCCGCAGCGTGTAGGAGGCGACGCGCGGTGCCTGCGAAAGCGTTGGCGTTTCCGCGTGCAAGGCGCGTGGTAGGAGCGCCGCCGCCGCCAGCGTCGCCAAAGCGCACAGCGACCTTGGAAAGCGGCTGCGGCCGCGCTCAGGTTTCCGACAGCGCGATGACGCGCTGATCGAACAGCGTGTAGAAGATTCGCAGCGCATCCAGCCGGTTCATACCACTGATGTCGAGCAGCTCCTCCACCGTCGACGAGCCGTCAATCAGCGAGAGCACGAAGCCTGCGCGGTGATCCAGCGAAAGCCAGCGGATTTGGTCGCCGGGCACGGCGACGCGTACGCGCTGGGTCAACGCGCCAAGCCGGGCCGCGTACATTTGGGTCAACACGTCGCGGCAGCTCTGCGCGTAGCGCTGCGCGTCGATGTCGTCGGCGTCCGCTTCGAGCATGCTTTCAGCCACCACCAGCGCACCGGTGAAATCGCCCATCGCGTAGCGATCCTTCATCTCGGTGATTTCGGCGTCGCGGGCGCTGGCGGGCGCCGACGGCATCAGCACCGAAGGCGGGGGTCCGGAGCGCGCCACCTCGCCGAGATCGAGTTCCAGCACTGGATCGCGCGGGTCGCGCCTCAACACGGAGGTCGACGGGCTGCGCGACGTCGCGGGCGCGGGCGGCCCCAGATCCATCAGCTCGAGCCCTGTGGGATCAGTAGTGAGCGGTCCGTGGTCGCGACCAGGGCGCGCCGTAGCGCGGTGGGGGCTCACGCTTGACTGCGCTGGCGTCAACGGCACGTCGGCCAGTGACAAGGCGCGGCCGGCGCGCGGAGCTTGCTGCATCGCCATCGGATCGAGCTGGCGCACGGCGACGACGGGCGGCTCGCTCGCCAAGCGGGGCACATCGCCGGGCGGGGCCGACTTCGGCTGCTCCGACATCACCTGCTTGGCGAACACCTCGGAGGGCAATTCCGGGATGGCCGTCACGCGGTCGAAGGCACTCTCCGACATCGGGTCGTCGAGCTCGAGCCCCGGCATGGTGTCGTCGTCCCAGCTCGAATCGAGCTCGGGCGGCACCTCCGGCGGCATCGAATGGGGATGCCACGGCCGCGGACGCTTTGTGTCCTCGCTCATTGGTAGGGGTCCACAGCCGCGGCGGTACCCCTCAGCCGCGCGAGACCACTCCCTTGAACATGCGCTGCGTGCGCGCCAGCTGATCGACCTGCTCCTTCAGCTGGGTGGTGTCCTTCGCGGCGATGGCCGCGCGGGTTTTATCGACGGCGGCACGGGCCTTGGCGATGGCGTCGCGACCGAAATCCGCTCCGCCGACTACGCGCTCGATTTCGGGGAACATATGCTCGATTTCCGCCATCAAGGTCTCGGCCTCCTGTTTGGCGCCTTCGAAATGCTCGTCCGAGCGGCGCTCGACCAAGTAGTCCTGAGCGCTCGTCATCATGTTCTTCACTTCGTCCTGCGTGAGGCCGCTGGTCGCCGTGACCTGAATCGACTGCGCCTGACCCGTTTCCAAGTCTTTGGCATGCACGCTGACGATGCCGTCGGTGTTGATCTCGAACGTCACCTCGATTTCGACGTGACCCTTGGGGGCGCGCCGGAGGCCGGTCAGGATGAACTCGCCGAGTAGCTCGTTGTCGTCGGCGCGCTTGCTTTCGCCCTGCATGACCAAAATTTTCACGGCCGTTTGATCGTCGCGGCTGGTGGTGAAAATCTTGGTGCGGCTGGTGGGAACCGTCGTATTTTGGGGGATCAGCTCTTCGAAATAGCTGCCGAAGGTCATGATGCCGAGCGCGTGCGGCGTCACGTCGAGCAGGATCATGTCCTGCTTTTCTTGAACCAACGCGGCGCCCTGAATTGCCGCGCCCATGGCCACGACCTCGTCCGGGTGCACGCTCTTGTTCGGCTCACGGCTGAAGAAGCTGGCGACCGCTTGCTGCACCACGGGCATACGCGTCATGCCGCCCACCAAAATCACGTCTTCGATTTCGTCGACGTCGAGCTTGGCGTCGCCGATGGCCTGACGGCAAATGTCGATCGTGCGCTCGACCAAGTCCTCGGTCAGCTTCTCGAGCGTTTGGCGCGACAGCGTGCGTTGTAAGTGTAGGGCCTCGTTGCGACCCGTCGAGATGATGAACGGTAGGTTAACCTCGGTCTCGCGCACGCTGGAGAGCTCACACTTGGCCTTCTCGGCGGCATCGCGCAGGCGCTGCAGCGCCATGCGGTCTTGGCGCAGATCGATCTGGTGCTCCTCTTGGAAGCTGCCGATCAACCAGTCGATGATGCGAGCGTCGAAGTCCTCGCCGCCCAGGAAGGTGTCACCGGTGGTGCTGATCACCTTGAACACGCCGTGCGAGCCAATCTCGAGGATGCTGACGTCGAAAGTGCCGCCGCCCAGGTCGTAAACCGCCACCGTGCGGTCCATGTCCTTGCCGTAGCCGTAGGCTAAGGAGGCGCTAGTCGGCTCGTTGATGATGCGGATGACGTCCAGCCCGGCGATCGCGCCTGCGTCCTTGGTCGCTTGGCGCTGGTTGTCGTTGAAGTACGCGGGGACGGTGACCACCGCCTTCTTCACCGGCTCGCCCAGGTAGTCCTCGGCGATGATCTTCATCTCCTGCAGGACGATAGAGCTGACTTCCGGAATGGAGTACGTCTTGTCGCGGAGCTTGATGCGCACGTCCGCGTGCGGGCCCTCCACGATCGAGTAGCTCGAGGTCATGATCGCGTTCTTGACCTGCGGCGAGTTCCACTTGCGCCCAATCAGGCGCTTGGCCGCGTACACAGTGTTCTCGGCGTTGGTGATGGCCTGCCGTTTGGCGATGTGCCCGACGAGTCGCTTGCCCGCCTCGGTGACGGCGACGACGCTGGGGGTCGTCTTGTAACCGCCGCGGTTGGGGATCACGACGGGGGTGTCCCCCTCGAGGATCGAGACACAGGAATTCGTGGTCCCGAGGTCGATGCCGATGACGCGCTCCATATCGCCTTTTCGTTTTTCCGTGTGGTTGGGTGAGGGAGAGAGCGGGATAGAGACCCCGCAGTAAGGAACGGCTAACCAAGCTCACGCTTCAGCCGCCGGATCCAATCGGCTACCTTATCATCGGTCGGGCTCAGCGTCGCTGCTCGGGAAAGCTCACCTTCGGCGCTCTGTTTCATGCCGGCTTTGACGTAGAAACGTGCCAGGTTGACCCTGAATCGGGCGCTCTCGGGCTGCATCAGCACAGCGCGCTTGGCCATCTCCCCGGCTTCGCGGAGGTTACCGTCGCCCGAAAGCAGGCAGTGGGCCACCTTGTCGTAGATTTTGGCTTCAGGCCGGCCGGTGAGCGCGCGCGTGTACGACTTGGCAGCGGCTAGCCATTTTTCGTCGCGCTCCTCGTATTCGGCCTGCTCCACGTAGCTGGCCGCCAGCTCGTGCTTGGCGCGGCCGGCCACTTCGTTAAGTTGCAAGCCGAGCTCGGTGTCTTCCGGCGATAGCGAGACCGCGATGCGCAGCGCATTCGATGCACCGACGTGGTCGCCCTTCTCGAGCGCCTGCTTGGCGGCCTTGGTGTAAACCTCCACCTGGCGGTCGCGAGCGGCGTGCACGCGACTTTGGTAGCGCCGCTTCAGCTCGTCGGCGGCCCACTCTTGCCGCTGCGTGTCCTCTTGCGCCGTGTGCTGCCGTTGCTCTTCGAGCGCGGCGGCGGTGGGAGGTTCTGGGGCGTCCGGCTGCGGTGCCCGGCCCAGCTTGCGCGCAAGCGCACGCCGACGGACCTCGGGGTCGCTCGGGCGCATGGAGGCCGAAGGGCGCAGCGCCGGATTCGAGACCGGGCGCGGCGGCATGCTCGGGCTGGGCGTGACGCTTTGGTGCACGGCGGGGCGCGAAATGGGTGCCGGCGCTACGCTGAGCGGCGGTGGCGGTACACCGAGGCCCCGGGCTTCGACGCTGGCCTCGACTTGAATGCGCCGTATGACCTCTTGCAGCGCCGCTTGGTGCAGGGAGTTGTCGATTTGACCGGCGTCAAAGGCGCGGGTCTTCGACTGCGCGCGCAGGTAAGCGTCGTAATCGGCGCGGCTAGGGGTGCGGGAAAGCACGTCGTAGCTCTGGGTCAGGCGCGCGAACACCTTCTCGAGCTTGGACTTATAGCTGCCGACGTTTTTCCCGAAATAGCGATCGGGGTGAAACACGTTCACCACCTCGAAATAGGCGTTCTTGATGACCTTCTTTTCGACTTTCGAATCGACGCCGAACAGCTGGTAGTGGTTCAAGTCATCGAGGTGGTAGTAGAGGTCCAGAATGCGCCGTCGCCGCGGTAGGTCGATCTCGACGTCTTCGTCGAGCTCCGACGGATCGTAGAGCGACGCGGCAGGGTGCTTCTGCTCGCCGACGGCGGTCGTCTCGACGATGGGACCCAACCGGAAGGCGCCTGACGGTCGCGGGCCTGGCGCGGGTGAGTGACGGCGCTCTTGGCTGGGCGGCGGCTCGTCGAACAGGACCGCTCCCACCTGAACCAGCCGCTCGAGCAGCTCGCGGACTTCGTCGAGCGATTTGCCGGTTTGCTCGGCAATTTCCGAAATCGAGGTCGCTCCGTCGATACGCGAGACGACGAACGCCTCCGCGGGACTGATCGGAAGCCCCCGAAGATCTGTCCCGGGCAGGAGCCGAGGCAGCTTGCTAGTGGTCGCAGACGTCAAGAGAGTCGTCCCGTAACTCGTCGAAACTCTAGCGCAGCCGTGGCTCGTTCCCCAACTAGGGATGCGACCGGGCTGCGTTTTAGCGGGCCGAAGGAGCCGCCGTGGGTGTGGTCGCGCCGATGACCGAGGCCTGAATCTTCATGGCTTCCTCGTAGGCGTCGAGCGAGCGGGCGTGGGCCTGGTCGGCCTCCTGGCCGCGACCCGTGCTGCGCAAGGCTTTTTCGCGACGTTCTTCGACCAGCCCACGCACCTCGAACAGGTGGCCCCGAAAATAGTTGGGGGCCTTGGCGCGTTCCAGACCGTGAGCGATCTCGGCGTCGGCTTGGTCGAAGCGGCCGACCTGGCTCATCAAGTCCGCAACGCGCGCCCGCGTGTCGGCCAACACTTCGTCCACCTCGGGCGCCTTGCCGGCGGGCGTCTGCCCGGCGGTCAGACTTTCCAACGCGCGCAGAGCCGCCGCACGATCGCCTCCAGCTTCATGCTGATCGGCTAAATGGTGGGCGCTACGGGCTCGGCTCAAAAAGGCGAGCAGGAGCGGGTCGACCACGCGTGCGGTCGGGCCGCAGTCGTCGCGCGGCTCGTGGCGCGAGCAGCCGCTGAGCGCGACGGCTGTCGCGAGCAGCAGCGCAAAGCCTCCGGCTTTCATCGGACTCCCCAAGAGGCGTAGCGGTTGTCGCGAAGGTCGCGGCTGCGGGCCGTCGCAATCAAATCCATCCGCGCGGTGGTGTCGCCGGTCTCGAAGCGCTCGGCGAACAAGGCTGCGGTGCTGTGCGGCTCGATGTAGGTGCTGGCCGCGCTGGCTGCCGGTGCCTGCCCGCGAGACGACCCGACGAACAGCGCTACGGCGGCTGCGGCCGCCAGCACGGCGCTGCCGGCGCCAAAAACGGCGTAAATGACGTTGCGGCGTGTCTGCGGCTGAGCCTGCGAAGTCGGCGCCAGCGCGGCGCCGAGCGCGCGCTCTAGGGCCGCGGCGGTGGGCTCGACTGTCGTCGCAAACGGAGCGCCAAGCGCGCGCAACAGGCTCGCATCGGCGTCGGGCGTAGCCTGCTCCAGCGCGTCGCGCAGGCGCGCCGATTCGACCAGCTCCGTTTCGCTCGCGGGCGCCAGTGGATCTTCTAGCGCCATCTCGATCAGTCGTGCGTTCACGCTCGGTGTGAGTTCGGACGGGCGCAGGGCCGCATCGAGCGCGGCTAGCAGCGCCGCCTCCTCTTCGGGAGGCAAAAACGACTCTTGTCCGTCAGCTTGGCTCACGTGCCAGCTCCTTTTTGAGCGCAGCGACCGCGCGGTGCAAGACTACGTCGAAGGTCGCGGTCGAAACCTCGAGCGTCGCCGCGCATTCTTCGCGCGAGCGCTCCTGTAAAATGCGCAGCGTCAGCGCGCGTGCATAGCGTGGGTGCAGCCGCCCCACCAGCTCGACCACGCGCTGCTTGGCGAACGCTAGGTCGTGCGCTTCGCTTTCGACGGCGTCGCGCGCTTCGCGCTGCCCCTGGTCGATTTCGCGCTCCAAGTCTTCCGGCTGAAACACGGTTTCGCGCTTGCGAGCGCGGAGCTGATCCAGCGCGACGCGCAGCGCCACGACGCGCAGCCAGGGGTAAACGCCCACCGACTGCCAAGTGAACTGGTCGAAGCGCTCGACGACTTTGAGGTAGGTCACCGAGAGCGCCTCCTCGGCGGCTGCCCGCGAGCCCAGCCGTGGTAGCAGCACGGCTCGAAACAGCCGCGGGCCGTGGCTACGCAGCAACTGCCCCAGCGCGGCGCGGTCGCCGCTTTGGGCGCGCTCGCACAGCGCCCGCTCCTCGGCCAGCTCGGTGCTGTCCGGGAAACCCATGCCCAGCGGCGGTCGGTGGGGCCCATCGGCTGACACTGAGCCCCGCCTTCTACCAGGAACTGGCCGGGGTAGGGGGGCTTGGGGAAGGGGCTCGACCCGAGGCGAATGCCGCGCACACCGGGATAACGCCGGTCCGCCGGCTTTCTTACGCCCCGAGCCGAGGTCCTTGGCCCAAGCTCGAGTTTGCGCCGGGCGTCATGCCGGGCTAGCCGGGCGGGTGATGGCTCATGGCTCCCGCGTTTGCCCCAGCTGCGGGCGTCTCAATTCCGTCGACGACAAGACTTGCGCCTACTGCGGCAAGGGCATGCCCGGGCCACTGACCAAGTCCGTGCTCGGTTTCATCGGCGATTTTTCGGCGGACGGCTTGCCGGCGACCAAGCTGCTGTTTGGGCTGTGCGTGGTCATGTTCGCCCTGAGCATGCTCAGTGAGCTGGGCAGCGGTGGGGCGGCGACGGGGGGCTATGGCTTGATGGGCTTCAAGCCATCGACCAACCTGCGCTTCGGGGCACTGCTCGGGCCGCCGGTCATCGGCTTCGAGCCGTGGCGCGTGCTGTCGGCCGTGTTCCTGCACGGCTCGGGCCTGCACATCGTCATGAACATGCTGAGTTTGATGAACCTGGGGCGCTCGCTAGAGCCCCATTTCCGCAGCGCGCGCTTCATGTTGCTGTACTTGCTTTCCGGGGCGCTCGGCTTCTGCGCTACGATCCTGTGGCAGGGTGAGCGCGCGTTTTCGGTGGGTGCCAGCGGCGCTATCTTCGGGCTGCTCGGAGCGTTCATCGGCGCGCTGATCATCCGCAGAAATCCGGGTTGGCAGCGCGTGTTCATGAGCAACCTGATCATGGCCTTCGCGCTGGCCTACTTCGTGCCCAATGTCGACAACTCGGCGCACGCCGGCGGCTTCGTTGCCGGCGTGCTGATCGGAGTCCTGCTCGAACTCGAACGGCAGCCCCGCAAGCGCGATCGGCTGATCAATGGGCTTGCGGTGGCCGGGGTGCTGGCGGTCCTTGCCTCCATCGTGCTTTCGGCCCTTTCGCCAGTCTGGAAGGCGCAGCGCCACGCCGAGGAGGCGCGGGCCGAAAGAGCCGAGCGAAGCCGGCTGGAATCGGAGTAGGCTCCGACCTCGCCCCCATGCCCGTCGTCAATCCGCTCGCGCGGGAGCTCGTCTTCAAGGTCGTTTATTACGGACCTGGGCTCGGCGGTAAGACGACCACGCTTCAGCACATTCACGCCACCGCCAAGCCCGAGCACCGCGGCAAAATGGTGAGTCTGGCGACGCCGGTCGACCGCACGCTGTACTTCGATTTCTTACCGATCCGCGTGCCCCACGTGCGCGGCATGGGCGTGCGTTTGCAGTTGTTCACGGTGCCAGGCCAGGTGCACTACAACGCCACGCGTAAGCTGGTGCTGACCGGCGTCGACGGCATCGTCATGGTGTTCGACTCGCAGCGCGCGCGCGAGGACGCAAACCTCGAGACGCTCGAAAACCTCAAAGAAAACCTGAGCGGCAACGGCAAGTCATTAGCCGAGTTGCCGCACGTCGTGCAGTACAACAAGCGTGACCTGTACGACGTCACACCGATTGACGAGCTCGAACGGCAGCTGAATCGCCATGCAGCGCCCTCGTTCGCGACCACCGCCACGGGCGGCGAAGGCGTCTACGAGGCGCTCGAAGCCATCACCCGCGCGGTCATGGAAGATTTCGACCGGCGTGTGCCCGCGTCGCGCGCCATGGAGCGCGCCTCGTTAGAGGTCCCCGAAGGTGGCTTGGTCGAAGCCTTGCGCCGCGCCGAAAGCGTGACCGGGGAGCCCGTGTTCGAGACGCGCATGACGGTTCGAACGCCCAGCGGCAGCATGCGCCTCTCGGAAATGCCCGAAACCGACATCGGCGAGGCCGCAGCCCGGGCCGTAACCGGCGAGCAAACCTTGGCCGACCTGCACCTGCACCACCGTCAGGCGCTCAGCGTCGAGACGCCGCCGTCCGTAGCGGTCCACGTGACTTTGCCCGCCATGAGCGGCGGCGGGGGCGCCACCACGCGTCGCGCCGCCAGCGAGCCGCCGCTCAGCCACTCGCCGCAACCTGTCAGCGTGCCTCCGGAGCCGACACCCACGCCGGCGCTGGCGCCGGCCACCGCGGGCGCTCTCACGTTCGGAGCGCTCTTCCCCAGCACCGAGCAGGGCGTAGTCCGCGTCGTCGAATCAGCGTTGTCGCTGGGCGATCCAGCCGCCGCCGTCACCGCCATGGATCAGCTCGTGGCGCGCGCCCTGGCGAGCGGCGCCGCCTTGGCGGGCTCGGCCCACGACGCCCCGCGCGATCCAGCTTTGGTGGCGTTGCTGCTGGGCATCGAGCCACGGCGCTACCTCAAGTTTCGCGGCCTGGTGCGCGAAGCTCGAGCCGGTGTGCTGCTTTCGCAAGACGCAGCGCTCTTGGCTTACGCCTTCGTGCTCGATTTGCGGCGGG